>NZ_MUYZ01000010.1:0-57154 GCF_003013775.1 Micromonospora sp. MH33 | reverse complement strand
CCGGCAACCAACCCAACAGCCACACCCGACCCGCTCGGGTCGTCAGCACAACCTACTGACCCTTCGAACTTAAGGACCATCTATGAAAAGCAGGCACGACGGGCCGCTGTCGTGAGCGTTCTCGGTGACTCCGTTGTCCCGGCGGGCCTGACAGTTGGGGTGCTCGGGCCGACCGTCGTGCGGCACTACGGCCGGGCCGTCGCCGTCGGCGGCCCGTCGCCGCGTACGGTGTTGTGCCGATTGGTCATCGCCAACGGCCGGTTCGTGTCGATCGATGCACTGGTCGATTGCCTGTGGCCGCACGACCCGCCACCGAGTGCCCGGATCACCGCGCAGGGCTACTTGTCCGTGCTGCGTCGGACGCTTGAGCCCGACCGGGCGCCACGGCAGCCCGGGCGGGTGCTCGTTCGGGATGGCGCCGGGTACGCGTTGCGGTTGGGGTCACGCACGCTCGACGTCGACCAGTTCAGCAGGGCGGCGGCCCAGGGCCGGGACCTGCTGACCACCGGTGCAGCCCGATCCGCGCTGGTCCGGTTCGACGTGGCGCTCGCACTCTGGCGGGGACGGGCGTACGCCGACTGCGCGGACCACGAGTTCGTAGTCGCGGAGTCGCATCGGCTCCAGGAGCTGCGGACCGGTGCGCTGGAACACCGCCTGGCCGCCCTGGTCGAGTTGGGCGCCAACGATACGGCCATTGCGCAGCTCCGGGCGTTCCTCATCGAACACCCGCTGCGGGAGCGGGGTTGGGCGCTGTTAGCGCAGGCGTTGTACCGGGCTGGCCGCCGGGGGGACGCGCTGGCAATGCTGCGCGAGGCGCGGAACCGCCTGATAGACGAACTCGGCGTCGAGCCCGGACCGGAGCTCGCCGAGCTGCACCGCGACATCCTGGACCAGACGCTGACTCCGCGGCCAGCAGCGAAGATCAACGGTCAAGGTGCTGGCGCGAACGCGAAGCGGACGCCTCCTCAGGCAGTTGGACGCCGGTGAGCTCACCGCAGCGCGTGAGCAGCTCGTCCAGCAGTCTCGGGTCCATGCTGGAGAGGGACGGCCGCCAGTCGCGTTGACTGAAATAGTGCCCACTGACCAGGACGTCGGCTTCGGTGCCTACGGCAAGGCGCACCTGGGCCCGCGCGGCGTCGTCGGGGCTCGTCGGCGCAGCGTCGCCGCCCATCTTGGTGCGCACCCAGCCGGGGTCGACCGCGTTGCTCAAGGTTCCGGGCCATCGACGGGCGACGGCGAACGCGAGCATCAGGTCCAGCAGCTTCGAACTGGAGTACACCTCGACCCCATTCCACGGGCGGGTGTCGTACTGCAGGTCGGCGAGGTCAACCACACCGTCCGCGGCCATCGCCGACGACACGAACACGAGACGCTCCGGCTGGGGAAGCAACGCCGTCAGCAGGTACGGCGCGAGAACGTTGACCTGAAAGGTCGACTCCAGCCCATCCCCGGTCAGCTCCCGCTCCAAGGCGTCCAGCCGGGCGATCCCAGCGTTGTGCACGATGGTGTCGAAGCGTCCGTGCGCGGCCAGTGACCTGGCGAGCGCGACGGTTTCCTCGATCGAGCGCAGATCGCCGACCGCAATCCCGGCCGCCGCCGGGAGCGCCGTCTTGGCGACCGCCGCCCGCTCCTCGTTGCGGGCGTGCAGGACCACCTGATGCCCCCCGGCGACGAGTTGGGCCGCGGTTCGCAGGCCTATGCCGTCCACCGAGCCGGTGACAAGAATGTTGCGCATGCCGTTCCTTCCGTCGTTTTCGGCTTGACCCTGGCACGACGGTTGGGAATCGATTGGAACCTCGTTGGCGACCGGCCCGCCACACCAGGTCGGGCCCACGTGGTTGCTCTTACGGTATCCGGGCGGGCAGTCGTAGCTCCTCGTGATCCAGTTCGCGCTCAAGGACTCGCAGCCCTTCGTCCGGCAGTTGGCCGGCGTCCCGCCATCGCAACAACTCTTCGCGCTGGGCATCGATGACGGTCCGGCGGATGCGCAACGCCGCTTCGTACTGCGCTGAAACCGGCAACCGGGACGAGTCGGCGGCCTGGAGATGGTCGAGGCGCCCGCGGTAGCGGGTCAGTTGACCGTGCAGTTGCGCACGCATCGACTCGACGGCGTCGATGTTCTCCGGTTCCTCGGCGACGAGTTCCGACAGCCGGGCCAACGCCGCCTCGACGGACGCCGACCTTGCTTCGTTTCGGACACGGGCCTGATCCGCCTCGTCGGCACGCAGACCCAACGCCCTCACCAGCGGCGCGAACGTGAGCCCCTGACCAACAAGCGTCACGAGCACGACGACGAAGGCGCAGAACAACAGCAGATCCCGGTCCGGGAACGGCGCCCCACTGTCAGTTACCAGCGGCAGGGTGAAGATCGCGGCGAGGCTGATGACGCCGCGGGTACCGGACCAACTGAGCGCGACAACCTCGCGACCGGTCAGCCGTCGGGCGTTGCGTGCTTCCCGGGCGTCGCGGCGGGCAGAGCCGGAAGCATCGTCGTCGTACTCGGAGGCACCGCCGAGGCGGGTGTGCATCCAGCGAGGTAGCAACTGGTTCAAGACCAGCCACAACGGGCGCAGGAGCAGCACCACGCCGACCGAGATCGCCACCGCGATGATGATCGTGGAGGTGTCGTACTGCTGCAGTCCACGAACGATCTTGGGAAACTGCTGGCCGATCAGGAGGAAGACGAACCCCTCGAGTAGGAAGTCGACCAGCCGCCACACCGCGCTCGTCTGGAGTCGGCTGGCGCCGGAGCCGAGCCGGGGCGTGTGGTGCCCGACGATCAGCCCGGCGACCACCACCGCGAGTACTCCCGAGACGTGCAACTCCTCGCCGAGCAGAAACGCGACGAACGGGGTGGCGAGCGACATCGCGTTGGACAGCAGCGGATCCCTGGTCAACGGCCGCGCCAGACGAACACCCCACGCGATTGCGGCGCCCACCACGATCCCGCCGGCCGCCGCGAGAGCGAACTGTCCGGCGGCCGCGGGGAAGGAGAACGTGCCACTGACGGCAGCGGTCGCCGCCACGCTGAGGATCGTCAATGCAGTGGCGTCGTTGAGCAGCCCCTCACCCTGAATAATGGTGACCAGCTTCGGTGGAAGATTCACCCGCCGGCCCACCGCCAGCGCCGCTACCGGGTCGGGAGGCGCGACGGCCGCGCCGACCGCGACGCCCGCGGCCAAGGTCGCCCCGGCGACGAACAGGTGGAACCCCAACCCGATCGCCAACGCGGTCACGAGCACCAGGACCACGGACAGGCTCACCACGATACGCATGTTCTTGCGGATCGCCAGCAGTGAGGAATCGAGCGCCGCGCTGTACAGCAACGGCGGCAGGAGAATAGTGAGCACGATGTGCGGATCCAGCGTGATGTTCGGTCCGGGTAGGAGCGCGTAGAGGATGCCGATCAGCGTCAGAAGCGCAGCCGAGGGCAGACCGGTCCGCGAGGCCAGCCACCGCGCGAAGATGATGACCGCGACGGCCGCCAGGACGAACAACAACAGGCTCTCCGCACTCACGTACCCATTCCTCCCTCTACGAGCAGCAGGCCCAGGACCGGCGACTTTCCGCCCTCCAAGGCGGAGCGGGCCAGCCGTCGCCGGACGGATCGCCGAAACCCGGCCGAACCGCAACGCGCGGGACAGCGCGAGTGGCCCCATACCAACCGCCGAAGGCCGGACGCCTCCGGCTGCCTCACAGACGAGGAGGTCATCACCGCGAGATACCGAGCCCAACGACAAGCCAGAGATCAGCCGCGCCCTCGGACTGCGCCTCAGCTGTGGCCCGGATACACAAACGGTGCGGGCAGATGTCAATTCTGCCACGCACCGCTGGGGTTGGGTTTGTGTCCGAGGGGCGGACGAACGATCACCCCACCACCGATGACGATCGGCACGACCTTGAAGCGCGCACACCTCCCGGAATGGCGCTGGTCGGCAAGTAGCCGGCACAGGAGCAGGCCGTGGTGGCCGTCATACGGGAATCGACTCCGGTGGTGGCGCGGCCGGCCTGCCGATGGCTGCACCGAGCTTCGTGCGGCTGGATATGCACCGTTTCCGTACACCGGGCGAGGTTGGCCTCCACGCTCTTTGGCCTGTTGAACAGACGCGGGATGCGTCGGAGGCGGTGCGGTGCGTACAGTTTCGGGTCGGACTTGGGGTGGGCCGGATACATCCGGCGCAGGGAATGGGACGAGACAGCGACGGTATGACGGCGGACAACATTACCGAAACCGGTCAACACGGCATTGACCGCGGACGGCTGGAGACCTGTCTCAGCGTCTTCGAGGCGTTGGAGGACCTGCCTCCCGATCACCCCGACGTGGTGCGGGTGCAACGGGCCACCGCGAAGCTCTACAAGGTGATCAAGCAGCGGCGACGCGAGGAACGGCGGGATGCCATCGCGGCGGCCGACCGCGCGGTGACGGCGGCCACCGCCACCGGCTCCCCGGGCCGGATCGACGACGAGACCCAGGGCATCCCGCTCGCCTCCCCCACCGCGGGTGGCACGGCCGGCTTCCTGCACAATCCGCGCGGCTGCTACGTCTGCAAGCAGCGTTACCGCGAGGTGGACGCCTTCTACCATCAGCTCTGCCCGGCCTGCGCCGCGCTCAACCGGGAGCGTCGAAACGCCCGCACCGACCTGACTGGCCGGCGCGCCCTGCTGACCGGCGGCCGAGCCAAGATCGGCATGTACATCGCGCTGCGGCTGCTGCGCGACGGCGCGCACACCACGGTAACCACCCGGTTCCCGCACGACGCGGTCCGCCGATTCGCCGCGATGCCGGACAGCGGGGACTGGCTGCACCGCCTGCGGATCGTCGGGATCGACCTGCGCGACCCCGCCCAGGTGATCGCCCTCGCTGACTCGGTCAGCGCCCAGGGACCACTCGACATCCTGATCAACAATGCGGCGCAGACCGTCCGCCGCACGCCCGGGGCATACGCGCAGCTCGTCGCCGCGGAGGCGGCAGCCCTGCCGGACGGCCCCTTGCCGGAGCTGATCACGTTCGCCAAACCTGCCGGCAGGGGCGACCTGGCGGGCCTGATCGCCTCGCCGCAGTCGACCCCGGTCACCCCGGAGGCGCTCACCGCGCTGGCGCTGACCAGCGGCTCTGCCTCGCCGGAACGGATCGCGGCAGCCACCGCCATCGACGCCGGCGGTCTGGTCCCGGACCTCGATCCGGTCAACAGCTGGGTGCAGCGGGTGCACGAGGTGGACCCGGTCGAGCTGCTCGAAGTGCAGCTGTGCAACGTGACCGCGCCGTTCGTGCTGGTCAGCCGGCTGCGACCGGCGATGGCCGCAGCGACCGCCCGCCGCAAGTACGTGGTGAACGTGTCGGCGATGGAGGGCCAGTTCGCACGCGGCTACAAGGGGCCGGGGCACCCGCACACCAACATGGCCAAGGCCGCGCTGAACATGCTGACCCGGACCAGCGCCCAGGAGATGCTGGCCGACGGCATCCTGATGACCAGCGTCGACACCGGCTGGATCACCGACGAGCGGCCCCACCCGACGAAGATGCGGCTGGCGGACGCGGGCTTCCACGCCCCGCTGGACCTGGTCGACGGCGCGGCCCGGGTCTACGACCCGATCGTCCGTGGCGAACAGGGCGAAGACCTGTACGGCTGCTTCCTGAAGGATTACGCGCCCTGCGCCTGGTGATCAGCGCGCCCATCCCGCCGTTGGCCGCCCAGGCTCAGGCCGACACGGTCAGCACTGTCGCCCGTCCACCACAGGTCCAAGCTGCGGTGGCTGGTGCAGCGTGGCGTCTATGCGGGCATCAGCTGTCCGGGAACACTTCCCCATGCCGGTCGCGCTCGGCGCTGACCTGAACGCGCGTCCCGTTCATCCCAGGCCGCCCGACTGTCGAACTCAGCGGCCGATATCGAACGAACCCACCTGCTCGACGAGCCAGGTCACATCGGCACCGCTCGGAACCTCGGCCGGCTCGGATCCTCGGCAGAAGACTCGCGCGCCCGTGGCCACGCCGTCGAGCCGCATCGAACCGTCGCTCACCCGCAGCCAGGTGCCCTCGCGCATGGCGAGCACCGGGACGTCGTTCTCCTCGAGGAACTGTGTGAGCCGCTCCTCCCGGGTCTCACCCTGGTGGATCGAGGCCGGGTCCGGGTCCAGGTAGTGGGGGTTGATCTGGAAGGGCACGAGGCCGAAGGTCTCGAAGGACGGCGGTTGGACGATGGGCATGTCGTTCGTCGTACGCAGGCTCGGCGTCGCGACGTTGGTGCCGGCGCTCGACCCGAGGTAGGGCATCCCCTCGGACACCCGGGCGCGAACGACGTCGATCAGGCCGAGTTCGTGGATCGCCTTGACGAGGCGGAACGTGTTGCCGCCGCCGACGAAGACCGCCTCAGCACCGGCCACCATGTCGCGCGGCGTGCCCTCGTGTGCTCCGCGGACGGTGATGCCGAGCGGCTCGATGACCCCACGGACCGTTTTGGTGTAGGCGTCGTGGTCCGCCAGCGCGAAGGGGACGAACACGATGGAGCGCAGGCCGTCGAGTGCCTCGAGAATCGCGTCGCGCGCATGCTCCAGGTAGGCCCGGCCCGGGGCCGTTGAGTTGGACAGGAGCAGGAGGTTCTGGTGGCCCTGGGTCATGGTTGTCTCCTCGCGGTGGTCGGTCTGGCTCGTTGGCGCAGCGCTCAGTGGGCTCGGGCCGGCTTGGTCTGCCGGACTGCGACGGCCGAGTTCACCCGGTTGTCGAGCAAGGCGGACAACTGCTCCGCCGCGGCCTGCAGTGCGGGCAGGTGGTCCCGGATGTCGTCGGAACGCGCCGGATACTTGCTCTCGCCGAGGCTGAGCGAGCCGACGGGCCGCCCTCTGAGCATGATGGGAACGGCGAGCGCCCTCGTGGCGTAGTCGTATTCGCCCTCCGAGTAGGCGTAGCCCTGCGCAGCGGTCTCGACGAAGAGCCGTTCGAGCTCGTGCTCGTCGATCCTCGTCAGTTCGGTGAATGTGGCGAAGACCCGACCGGAGATGAGGGCGCGCCGCTCGTTGCCGTCGAGGAAGGCGAAGTAGCCGCGGGAGGTGGCTCCCGCGTTGGCCGGGTACAGCTCGCCGACGAGCGGATGACTGCGTAGCGGCCCGCCGCCGTCGACGGCCGCGACGCACCGGACGTGCAGCCCGTCCGGGACGGCGAAGATGGCCGTGCGATCGGTCTGGAAGGCGAGCGGCTCGAGCACCCGGTGCGCCAGGGCGGCCAGCCCTCCCGTGCGCTCCCAGACGGCGGCCATCCGCCACATCGTTGGGCCGAGGCTGTAGCGCCGGGTTACCGGATCGGCGCTGAGGAAGCCGCGCGCGGCGAGCGCGGCGAGGATTCGCTGCGCGCTCGACTTGTCGATGGCGAAGGCCTCGGCAAGCTCCATGACGCCCCAGTCGCGGCGCCGTTCGGTGAACGACAGGAGGACCTCCAGGGCGCGGTCCACGGTCTGGAGCGGCGAGCGGGGGTGATCGCCTTTGTCTGGCATGGGTCCTCCGGAATGGGCGGGACGCGTCAGAACCTACCGCACCCAGATCCAATCAGGGACGCCCTCTCAAATACAGAGAAAGTATTGCTCAGGGGTGACGGGCGAGCGAATCCTGGGCGCCGAGACCAGGTCAGACCCAACGAAGCGCAGATTGGAGGTGGCCGTGAACCACGTGGTGCGACGAGTCCTCGCGATGATCCCGGCGCTCCTCGGTGTCGTGCTCTGCATCTTCCTGCTCACCCGCGTCCTGCCCGGTGACCCGGCCCGGACTCTCGCCGGAGAGCAGGCTGACCCGGCGACCGTCGAGAAGATCCGTGCCGAGATGGGCCTCGACCAGCCACTGGTCGCTCAGTTCGTCTCCTACGTGCGGGGCCTCTTCGCCGGAGACTTCGGATTCGCGTGGCACACCGGGCAGCCCGTCCTGACGGACTTCGCCTCCCGGCTGCCGGCGACGGTCGAGCTCGCCATCGTGGCGATCCTCATCTCGCTGCTCCTGGGGGTCCCGATCGGGGTCATCAGCGCGACGCGTCGCGACCGGCCGATCGACCACGCCAGCCGCATCTTCTCGCTGATCGGGGCGTCGATGCCGCTGTTCTGGCTCGCCCTCATCGTGATCTTCGTCTTCTACAACAGGCTCGGGTGGGAGCCGGCCCCGCTGGGCCGCATCGCCCAGGACGTGAACCCGCCGACGTCGATCACGGGGTTCTACGTCCTCGACTCGCTCCTGACCGGTGACGTCATCGCGCTCAAGTCGGCGCTGGCCCACATCATCTGGCCGGCCCTGTGTCTCGCCACCGGGAGCACCGCGATCATCGCCCGGATGACCCGGTCCGAGATGCTCGAGGTGATCAACCAGGACTACGTGCGCACCGCTCGCTCCAAGGGTCTGCCGCCGGCCAAGGTCATCCTCAAGCACGCGCTGAAGAACGCCGCCCCCGTCGTCGTGACCGTCATCGGCCTCCAGTTCGGCCAGCTCCTCGGCGGCGCGGTCATCACCGAGACCGTCTTCAGCTGGCCCGGCATCGGCTTCTATGTCGTCCAGTCCGTGCTCGCCACCGACTACGCGCCGGTCCAGGCCTTCACCCTGCTCGCCGCGGCCATCTACCTGACGGTCAACCTCTGCGTCGATCTGCTCAACGCCCGATTGGACCCGAGGATCGAGAATGCCTGACACCACCGTGTCGACCGCTGCGAGCGGCCACCGGGCCGCATCGCCCGACCAGGCGGGGTCGAGGCCCACGACGGCGTGGCGCCTCCTGGTCCGCAACCGCCTGGCGATGGTCGGTCTCGCCTTCATCGTGATCTGGACGATCGGCGCTCTCGTGGCCGGCCTGCTGCCGTACTCGCCCACCGCGACCGGCGCTGGCGGGAACCTCGAGCCGCCCTCCGCCGCGCACCTCTTCGGCACGGACAACTTCGGCCGCGACATCCTCGTCCGGGTCCTCGCCGGCGGGCGCATCTCCCTCTGGACCGGGCTCATCGCCGTCGGGATCTCGCTGCTCGTCGGTGTCCCGATCGGCGCCATCTCCGGCTTCGTCGGCGGCGCGGTGAGCACGGTGCTCATGCGGGTGATGGATGTGCTCCTCGCCTTCCCGTCGCTCGTGCTGGCCATGGCGATCGCCGCCGCCCTCGGCCCGGGCCTGGCCAGCGCGATGATCGCCGTGGGTGTCGTGGGCATCCCCGAGTTCGCCCGCATCGTCTACAGCCAGACCCGCTCGCTGCGGGAGCGTGACTTCGTCGAGGCGGGACGCGCCATCGGTCTGCGGGACCGGACCATCCTCATCCGCCACATCGTCCCGAACACCATTGCCCCGATCCTCGTCCGGGCGACTCTCGGCATGGGCTACGCGATCCTCACGGCCGCCTCGCTCAGCTTCATCGGCCTCGGCGCGCAGCCGCCGACGCCGGAGTGGGGCGTCATGATCTCGGACGGCCGTGGCTACATCATCAGCGGCGAGTGGTGGATGACGGTCTTCCCCGGCATCGCCATCGCCACCTCGATTCTCGGCTTCAACCTCATCGGCGACGGCCTACGCGACGTCCTCGACCCGCGGCTGCGGACGAGCCGATGACTCCGGTCCGCAGCTGCCACCGCCACCAGCCCCTCCACCCACTCCCTCGCATCCCCCAACTGAAGGAGAACAGCGTGAAGCGCAGAGCCACCCTGGCCGCCGCGGTCGCCGTCATCTTCACCGCAGCCGGCTGTGGAGCCAACGCCAACCAGGGCGGCTCCTCGAATGCCGGTACGGCCGCCAAGGACACCCTCGTTGCCGCCTACTCGGAGGGCGGCAAGACCCTCAACCCGGCCGAGGCCAACGACGTCACCTCCGACACGTTCGTCGTGGCGGCCTACGACCAGCTCGTCACGTACGACCGCACGACGACGGACGGCAAGCCGACCGCCAAGACGGACAAGATCGTGCCGATGCTCGCGGAGTCGTGGCAGGTGAGCAGCGACTCGAAGAGCTACACCTTCACCCTGCGGCAGGGCGTGAAGTTCGAGGACGGCTCGGCGCTCGACTCCGACGACGTCGTCAAGACGTTCGACTTCATCAAGAAGTCCAAGTCGGCGAGCTTCCTCTACGGCATGGCCGGCATCGACACCGTGACCGCGTCGGACCCGCGCACGGTGAAGATCGACCTCACGGCGCCGAACCACCTCTTCCTCCAGATCCTGCCGATGTACTCGTTCTCGATCATCAACATCGACAAGGTCAACGCCGAGGGTGGCAGCAAGTGGCTCGACACGCACACCGCGGGCTCCGGCCCGTACCGGGTGACGAAGTGGGACACGGCGACGGAGGCCGTGCTCGAGCGCAACGACACGTACTGGGGCGAGAAGCCGGCCCTGCGCAAGATCAACACCAAGTTCATCGGTGAGGCGAGCAACCGCGTCCAACTCCTCACCAAGGGCGAGGTCGACATCGCGCTCGAGGTGCCGGCGAAGGACGTCGACACCCTGTCGAAGCAGCCCGGCGTCGTCATCGACTCCCGGGCCAGCAACAAGATTCTCTTCTTCGGGATGAACAACGCCATCAAGCCGTTCGACAACCCGAAGGTCCGCCAGGCCGTCTCGTACGCGATCCCGTACGACAAGCTCCTCAGCGACGTCATGAAGGGCCAGGCGTCGCCGATGCGCTCGTCCGTGGCCAGCTCGACCCCGGGCTTCAGCGACGCCGGCAATGTCTACTCCCACGACCTCGACAAGGCCAAGGCACTCCTCGCGGAGGCCGGCTACCCCAACGGCTTCAGCTTCGACTTCACCCTCGGCAGCGGCTTCGACGACTGGTCGGACGACGCCGTGCTCATCCAGGCCGAGCTGGCGAAGATCGGCGTGACGATGAACATCCACAAGATGGCGCGTCCGCAGTTCCTCGAGGCGCTCGCGACGAAGAAGGTGCAGAGCTACATCAGCCGCTGGACCTCCTTCGTCAACGACCCGGGCTACCACCTCGGCCTCCTGCTGACCAGCGACGGCACGAGCAACTACGTCAACTTCCACAACCCGGAGGTCGACAGCCTCTGGAAGCAGGCCTCGACCGAGCCGGACCAGAACGTCCGGAACGACCTGTACGGCAAGGCGCAGGAGATCATCAACACCCAGGCGCCGTGGGCGTACCTCTACGAGTACAACATCGTCGTCGCGGAGCGCGCGGGCGTGCAGGGGTACACGTCGTACCCCGACGGGATCATCCGCTTCTTCCAACTGAGCAACAAGGGCTGACACCGGTAAGGAGAGGCGGCCGCTGGGCCCGCTGCCATCCCGACGTGCGCCCAGCGGCCGCCTCCTCGGCACCAGCACGAATCCGACGCCCCGCAAGCGAATACGACACCTGGAGCCTGACGTGACCACGACATCCCCCGACTGGGAGACCCGGGTCCTCGACGAGATTGAGCGCACGCGGGACGAACTGCTGACGCTCGCCGGAGACCTCATCCGGATCCCGAGCGAGAACCCCCCGGGAGACTGCACGGACGTCGGCACCTTCATCGCCGACCACCTGCGCGCCGAGGGCCTCGACCCCGAGGTCCACGACGCGGGCGATGGTCGCCTCAGCATCGTCGTCCACCGTGCCGCGAGCAACGCCGCGGTGGACGGCGACCCCACGTCGGCGCGCCACCTCGTGCTCGCCGGTCACACCGACGTCGTCCCCGTCGGTGACCTCAGCCGTTGGACGTTCCCGCCCTTCGCGGGTGACGTCGTCGACGGCTACCTCCGCGGTCGGGGCGCGAGCGACATGAAGGCCGGTCTCGCCGGCGTCATCCACACGCTCGTCGTCCTGCACCGCCTCGGTGTCCCGCTGGCGGGGAAGCTGTCGCTCGCGGCGGTTCCCGACGAGGAGCAGGGCGGTTCGCGCGGCGCGGACTGGCTGCTCGACCAGGGGGTCCTCGAGGGTGCGACCGGCGCGATCATCGCCGAGCCCGCCGAACGTACGCACCCGACGATCGGCCAGAAGGGCAGCAACTGGTTCCGCATGACGATCGACGGCAAGCCGGGGCACGGCAGCCTCCAGCCGCTGCACGGCGTCAACGCGAACCTCCTCGCGGCCAGGGCCGTTGTCGCGCTGCAGCAGCTCTGGGACATGAAGCCGTCGGCGCCCGAGGACGTGCTCGACCTCATCGAGAGGTCGAAGACGTTCGCCGAGGAGCGCGAGGGCTACGCTCCCGGCATCGGTGCCGTCTTCGAGCACGTCACCGTCAACATCGGCACGATTCAGGGCGGTACGTCCTCCAACGTGGTCGCGGACCGGTGCGTCGTCGAGGTCGACACCCGCGTGCCGATCGGGTTGTCCCGCGCCGAGGTCCTCGCCCGGGTCGACGAGTTGCTCGCCGAGGCGGGCGTCGAGGCGACGATCGAGCCGACCGGCTTCTGCAGCGAACCGAACTGGACGCTGCCGAGCGACCCCATCGTCACCGAGCTTGTCGCGGCCCTGCGCGAACTGACCGGGGACCCCACCGCCGAGGGTGTGCTCCAGTGGGCGTCCTCCGACGCCCGCACCTTCCGCAGCCACGGCATCCCCGTGCTCCAGTACGGGCCGGCCGAGCTGGCCACCATCCACGGCTTCGACGAGAGGGCGCCCGCCGCCGACGTCGTCCTCGCCGCGAAGACCTATGCCCTGACCACCCTCCGGTACCTCGGCGTCGCCGAGACCGCTACTGAAAGCGAATGATCGTGCTGAACCACGTCCTCACGGCCCTCGACCTCCTCGACCGCCCCGACGCATCGGGTGATCTCGTCGCCGAGCACCTGCGCACCCTCGGCGGCGACGCCTGCTCGATCACCGTCGAGACGGTGGCGGGCGAGCGTGGTTCGACCGACTTCATCCGCGTCACCGTCCCGGGCAGCCGCGGCAAGACCGTCGGCGGCGGCGCCCCGACGCTCGGTGTCGTCGGGCGCCTCGGCGGCATCGGCGCCCGGCCGGAGCTCATCGGCTACGTGTCCGACGGTGACGGGGCGACCGCCGCCGTCGCCGCGGCCGCCAAGCTCCTCGCGATGCACGCCCGCGGCGATGTCCTGCCCGGCGACGTCGTCATCTCGACGCACATCTGCCCCGACGCGCCGACCCGTCCACACGACCCGGTGCCCTTCATGGACTCCCCCGTCGACATCACCGCGATGAACGAGCACGAGGTCACGTCGGAGATGGACGCCGTCCTGTCCATCGACACCACCAAGGGCAACCGCCTCGTCAACCACCGCGGCATCGCCATCTCCCCGACCGTCCGCGCCGGCTACATCCTGCCCGCGAGCGCCGACCTGGTCAGCGTCCTGGAGACCGTGTCGGGCGAGCCCGCCGTCGTGTTCCCGCTGTCCACGCAGGACATCACGCCCTACGGCAACGGCCTCTACCACCTCAACTCGATCCTCCAGCCGGCCGTCGCGACGGCCGCGCCCGTGGTCGGTGTCGCCATCACGACCGTGACGCCCGTGGCGGGCTGCGCGACCGGCGCGAGCCACGAGGTCGACATCGCGCTGGCCGCGCGCTTCGCCGTCGAGGTCGCCAAGGGCTTCACGGCCGGTGCGGTGTCCTTCCACGACGAGGCCCAGGCGGCGCTCCTCGAGAGCCTCTACGGCCCGGCCACCCACCTGCAGACGACTGGAAGGGCCCCCGCGCACGCCTGAGCGGCCGCGCGAGACCGAGCCCAGCGGCACACGGAACCAAGGAGCACGGACATGGCTGAGACCCTGCTGTCGATCGAGAAACTCTCGATCCGGATCGACACGTCCCGCGGCCCGATCCATCCGGTCCGGGGCCTCGACCTGACCATCGCGCGCGGCGAGATGGTCGGGCTGGTCGGCGAGTCGGGCTCGGGCAAGAGCGTCACCGCCATGTCGATCACGGGGCTGCTGCCGGCGCGGCAGGCGCACATCACCGGCGGGCACATCCGCTTCGACGGGCGCGACCTCGCCGCGCTGTCGGACCGGCAGCTGCGCGAGATCCGCGGCAAGGACATCGCGACGATCTTCCAGGAGCCGATGACCGCGCTCAACCCGGTCTTCACGATCCGCGAGCAGCTCACCGAACCGCTGCGCCAGCACCTGCGTCTGGGCCGCCGGCAGGCGGCGGACCGAGCCGGCCAACTGCTCGACATGGTGGGCATTCGCAACACCGCACGCGTCCTCGCAGGCTACCCGCACGAGCTGTCCGGCGGGATGCGCCAACGCGTCATGATCGCCATGGCCATGGCGTGCGAGCCCAAGCTGCTCATCGCCGACGAGCCGACGACGGCCCTCGACGTGACGACCCAGCTGCAGATCCTCGACCTCATCATGGACCTGCAGGAGCAGCACGGGACGGCGGTCCTGCTCATCACGCACGACCTCGGTGTCGTCGCCCAGACCTGCCAGCGGGTCGCCGTGATGTACGGCGGTGAGCTGCAGGAGACGGCGCCGACGAAGCAGCTGTTCGCCGCGCCGCGGGCCGACTACACAAAGCGGCTGCTCAGCTTCATCCCCTCCGCCAACAAGCACGTCGTGGAGGCGGTCGAGGCGCTCGCCGAGGCAAGCCCAACGGGCGACGGCGCTGGGCCGGTTCGCGTCGAGGCACGCCCGGACGCTCGCACGGCGGCACCCGACGACGACGCGCCGGTGCTGCTCGAGGTCACCGACCTGACGAAGGTCTTCACCGGGCGGCGGCGCCGTCTGGGACGTCCGGCCGATGCCGTCAAGGCGGTCGACGGAGTGTCCTTCCGGGTCCGCCGTGGCCGCACGCTCGCCATTGTGGGCGAGTCCGGTTCGGGCAAGTCGACGACCGGTCGGGCCCTGCTGCGTCTGCACGAGCCGACGTCGGGGACGGTGACCTTCAACGGGGCCGACCTGCTCGCGGCGAGTGACGATGAGTTGCGTCGCCTCCGCTCCCAGATGCAGATCGTCTTTCAGGACACGTACGCCTCGCTCGACCCGCGGTGGACGATCCACCGGGCCCTCGCCGAGCCGCTGCGGTTGCACACGGACCTCGACGACGCGGCGATCCGCGCCCGCATCGTGGAGATCCTGCAGACGGTCGGCCTGGGGAAGGAACACATCGACCGCTTCCCACACGAGTTCTCCGGAGGTCAGCGCCAGCGGATCGGCATCGCGCGGGCCCTCATCCTCAACCCGAGCCTCGTCGTCTGCGACGAGCCCGTGTCGGCGCTCGACGTGTCGGTGCAGGCCCAGGTGCTCGACCTCATGAAGCAGCTGCAGCGAGACCTCGGACTCACCTACGTCTTCATCTCGCACGATCTGTCGGTGGTCGAGATGATGGCCGACGAGATCGTCGTCATGAGCCAGGGCCGCGTCGTCGAGCAGGGCAGCGTCGAGCAGATCTTCAGGGCGCCTCGGCACCCCTACACCAAGGCGCTCCTCGCGGCGATCCCGATCGCCGACCCCACCGCGCGGGTCGACCGGGCCGTGCGACGCCGCATCGTCGAGCGTGGCGTGGCGGCTGCGGACCTGCCCGAGAAGGCGGTGGCGTGATGCACGTGCCGGCTGTGGACGGGGCGAGCCACCGGCGGCCGAGGCTCGGCCTCGTCACGATCGGCCAGGCGCCCCGCACCGACCTCATCCCCGATGTCGAGACTGCCCTCTCCGGCGTCGACTGGGTCGAACACGGCGCGCTGGATCTCCTCGACGCCGACGGCATCGCCCGGCTCGGACCACGTGGCGGGGAGCGTACCCTCGTTTCCCGGCTGCGGGACGGTTCGCGCGTCCGCCTCGGCGCGACGAGCATCGCCCCGGCCCTCGACGACGCTCTCCGACGTTGCGTGGCCGATCGCTGCGGGGCGGTCCTCGTGCTGTGCACCGGCCGCGTCGAGCACGGCCCGGCGTCGGTGCCGGTGCTCCACGCGGAGGACCTCGCCCACGAGCTCATGGTGGGGCTCGTCGGTGAGGGTCGCTTGGGTGTCCTGTGCCCCGTACCGGAACAGTTGACGGACATCCGGGAACGGTGGGAAGGGCGCCTGGGCCGCTCGGTCGTCGCGGCCGCCGTAGACCCCTACACGGCTGGACTCGACGAGGTGGCGGCCGCCGGACGAAGTATCACCGCAGACGGAGCCGACGCGGTCTTTCTCGACTGCATCGGCTACACGCGAGAGCAGCGGGAAGTGCTCGCCGCCGAGGGCATCCGAGCCGAGACCGCCCGCCACCTCGCGGTGACGGGCGCGGTGGGTCTCCTGTCCTGACGAGGATCGGCAGCGACCGTCCGGCCTGCGGTTTCTCGACTGCGGCGGCGCCGAGCAGGTTGGTGAAGGCTCCGATCTTCGCCAACGGCAGGGCGGCCAGCGTCGCCGCGATGGCGCCGGCGCAGTCCGGGTCGCCCGTCCCGGTCGTGCCGACCGCTTGCCGGCGGTCAACCCCGCAACCACGGCGCGGCGGTCCCGGCCGCAGGCACGGTCCCGTCGGGCCAGCACCACGGCCACCGGGGCATGCCTGCGGCAGCCCAAGCTGAGCCGGCGCGACCTGGCCATGCGACGCGCCTTCCGCCAACCTGGCGGTCGGGCCGATTCGGCTGTTCGCCGGGCCGTCGCCGAGTACGCCGCGGCCACCTGACGGCCGGCCTGCCGCTGCCCGGCAGGCTCGCCGCTGTCTCAGGAGAAGTGCGTTCGGGGCCGGGGCGAATCGCTTTCCGCCCACAATCAGATCGACTTTCTCGTGGTGGAAGGCGACCAGACCCGCGATCGGCAGGGGCGCCCCGATAGGGAAGTCGCAAGCCAGATCCGGGTGGATCGCGTCGCCGACCCCGGACCGGCCAGTAGCCGCTGGTCCGGCCACAGCCGCGCGGTGCCGGCGTCCCAGAACACCTCAATGTCGAGGCCGAGCGATAGGCGTGCCTCGCTGAGGAAGTTAGCAATACGCCCCTCATGTGACTGTCGTCACACACGTTTTACGCTGCGGTTTTGAGTGGGCCGAACCCAAGGCACCGACCGCAACTGAACTGGGGGCCACCGGCGAACGTTCAAACGGACGTAACACCCATTCAACGCCATCATCAGACCGCAATTGGAAAGGTAGGGAATCCGTCGATGCGGCAGATTGAAATCAGGTGGCCTGTCCTGGATGGCACCAGGGTCAGAGTGGACCTCGACGAGGTGAACAACGCCGATCTGGTGGAACCCTTGTGGCGATCGTTGCCCTACCGCACGCTGCAAGGGCACGCGCTTGTTGCCGGTGACTGCCTATATCACGTGCCGCCGGCCCACGGGCTGGTCCAAGCTGTTCCGGACCGGCGTGTCGACCGCCAAGCTGCACCCAACGGCACGGTTTTCTGTTCGGCGGTGCAGCATTTGACCATCAAATACGGCGCCTTGACCGAGCCGATGCCCGCTGCGCCTATCGGCCGTGTCTGGGATTCGGACCTGCCTGTGTTGAGGCAGGTCGGACAGGCCGTCTGGGACAGCCTGCACGGACGCGGCGAACCAATCATCGCGGAAGTCTGCCGGCTGGATCAGCCGGCAGGGCACGATGTCTACCAGCACCCCTGCATCTCCGAGCGGGCCGCCAGCCTGGTGGCCACCATTGCGGAGATGTCGAAGAGCGTTCTGGTCGAACCGCCCGACGAACTTGTGCGCCTGCATCAGGGCCACCGGATGTCGGACGCGGGCAGTCGGGGTTCCGTGCTGACCACCCTCGTTTTCGTGAACGGTGAGACCCGACCACTCGGCTACATGACCTATACCGCGCTAGCGCGGGCCGCGAAACAGACCGACATCTCGCTGGATTCGCTGTGCGAGATGGCCAGGATGCTCTTGGTCAAGCCGTCCGAATTCCTCGGTTACTGCGGCTTGTCGCCCCTCTGGGCGGCCACCGAGGAGGTCGTCGACATCCTGAGCCGGGATATCGAGCGGCCGGACTTCGTGGCCCTGATGGAACAGATGGCATTGTATGTAAACGCTCTGGGCGCCTGGAATCTCCAGTTGTTCCCGTGGGAGCTGGCACCGCAGCAGTGGACGTACCGCTCGATGCGCGAGGCGCCGGCCCATGTCTGACCAGGGTTCCCGACGCGTACTGGTGATCGGTGGCGGCGTCATCGGGCTTTCCGTCGCGTTCCACTGCGCCGAAGCCGGTTTTGACGTCACTGTGGTGGAGCGCGGCGAACTGGGGGCTGCGACGACAGGACAGACGGCCCGCGTGGTGCGGGCTTACTTTCCGGGTCGGGTCGAGGATTCGCGGCTCGCCGCAGCCAGCCTCGATGAGTACCTCCGCCTGGACGTCGTCTCCGGTGTTGCTCCGGACCTGGCGGCAACCGGCTTCATGGTGGCCGTGACCAAGGAGGCCGACGTCGACCGGCTGGAGCAGGAACTCGACGCTCAGCGGGCGGTCGGCGTGGTGGCAAACATCATTACCGCCGCCGAGGCTGGTCGCCGCAACCCATGGCTTGACACGAACGGACTCCTCGCGGCGATCTGGTCACCACAAGCCTTCTCGTGCAGCCCCGAGGCCATCGTGAAGGGCTATGCAACAGCGGCCCGGCAACGCGGCGCGAGGTTCCTACTCCGCACGGCGGTGACAGGCATCGACCTGCCGGCCGGTCGGGTCGACACCACCGCCGGCCCGCTCCACACCGACTTCATCGTTTGCGCCGCCGGTCCTTGGAGCGGTGACGTCGCGAACCTCGCCGGCATAGGGCTGCCGGTCGCACCCAGAGAATCCGAACTGATGATCACGGATCCGGTTCCCGATCGAACCGTCATCCCGTTCACCCTGCACCTTGAATCCGCGCTGCGGGTACGTCGGCTCCAGGAGTCGTTCCTCATCGGCCTGGAAGGGGTTCCGAAGCAGGGCAGCGATCGTCCGAAGTGGCACCGCGCCGTCGCCACCGAGTTCGCCGCGCGGTATCCCCGGCTGGCGGGTCTCGGCCTGCGTACAGCCTGGACGGGGACGCTTGACGTCGCCAACGGACGCACGGCCTACATCGGTGCTGAGGGTCGCTTCCTGTACGCGGCCGGATTCTCGGGGCGAGGGCTCTGCCAGGCGCCGGCCGCCGGCCGCATCGTTCGCGACCTCTGCCTCGGCGCGGAAATCCCTGACCTGTCACGCTTCTCGATAAACCGGCCCCTCGTATCTGGCGCCACACCGAACGCTTAACCCGATCCACTCGCTTCGCTTGTGTCCGCCACCCCCATCTCCGAGCAGGACCAGACGGGGTGCCGGGAGCAGATGTTGACGTTCTCTCCGCCCTGGCGGGCGGAGATTCCCTCCGCGCTGCACGTGGAACAGCGCGCGGCGCTCGGGTGGATTCCTGCTTCGCGGTGCTGCGCCGGCACAGGTGCCGGTCTTACCTGCGCTCCACAGGTTTGAGTTGTCCCAGCGTCCCTGAGCCACCACGTTGATCGCCGCTTGACGTCTCGGTCGTGGACCGTCCCACTGCGGTCGGTCCCCGACCGGACGTCCAGCGGCTTCGGTCCGTCGAGGCAGCCGCACGCCGAGCACGTCTGGTACGTGGGCGCGAACCGGTTGATCCGGGCGAAGGCGTGCCCGTACCGAGGGTTCTCTCGGTGCCAACCGGTCAGCCGCTCAGCCCAGACGTACGGTCGCCCGCGCCGCCCCGGCCGACCGGCGCCGCTCGCGCCGCTCGCGCCGCAGGAACGTGGAGCCGGCATGCTCCGGCCGGGCATAGGCCGTCCGTACGGCCGCAACCGCCCATCGCATCCGCTCCACCGCCTCAGACGGATGGTCACCGTATTCCTGTGCCACGAGGGCGGCACAGCCAGCGGTCCGGTGCTGACCGAGGCTGCGCAGGATGACGGCCCGGATCTGGGCGGGCGCCGGGTCCTCCGACGCCTGGAGGTCGGATACGAACAGGGCCTCGGCCCGGATACTGGCCGTGATCGACGGGTTCATGGGGCAATCTCCTCGCTCGCCGAGTGGTCCACAGGTCCGACGAAGAGCGTCCTCCGGTCGGTCGGCCGCCCGTTGGTCGGACACCAGCTAATACGGTCACACTGCTGGCTGCGCCCACGTCGGCCACCAGGTTTTTCACCCGACGACCGGATCAGGCACCTGATGAACCTCGGCCGACCGCGGTACGTAACGGCGGCCTCCGGCCGTTCGCTGATCGTCGGCCGCGGGATTGCCCAGGTAACACAACCAGCGCCTGCACTCAGCCATCGGGGACGTCCCACCGACCCGGGTACGAATCGATGTTCTGATCCGGGCCGTTCTCGCCTCCAGGCGGCTGGCGAGTTTGCGGGCGGACTCGTACAACGTGAGCCGGCCCAGCCGAGGCAGCACGACATGCTGGCGTAACACCGCGATCGGCTACCACCGCACCACCGACATCGCCCGCGCAACCCGAGGCGCCAACCGCCACCCACCCAACCTCATCACCGCGGTTACCCGCAGTTACCCGACAACGCAATGACTCTGGGCGCCGCTGACGCGAGAGGGCTCCGTACCCGTTCAACTGCCTACCCCGAATCTGGTTCGGCACCGGCGCCTGCAAGCGCCGATTCATCAGCCAGCATCCGGACCACGGTGGCGACATCTGTACGTTCGGAAAGAAGCAGGACGCTGGAGGCTCTGGTCCATCGCCATGCCAGCAACAACGTGAATCGACGGGCTGCCGCTCTCTGGTTTGGGCACGGAATCATGATCAGCTGACAGGCGACAACCGCCGCCCAGGCCGGTCCCTCAACAGCAACCTGGTCGCAAATGAACCTGGCCGAAGGGAATTTGGTCAGCATCGCACGCAGGCGGCGCCGCATGGCAGCGGAACTGTTGACGGGCGCTGCGAATCCGGCGACGCCGATCGCGCTGAAATGGCAACGGCGTGCGAGGAGGTGCGATGCTGGTCCGGCGTCGGCTCGGGACAGCGCTGCGAAAGCTCGACGCAGACGTCTGGTGACCAGGAACACGAACAATGGCATCGCCTCCAGATACTGTGCTGATACAGCGAGGGAGAATGTGGGCGGCAGCGCCCGTGGTGGTGTCCTTCAATGCCTGAGTGTGGTCAGTAAATAGGACCCACGACGCGGGCAGGGGTGCCCAGCCACCAGCCCCGCCGGCCGGTCCGAATGTGGTCAGAGCCCAACTTGCGCCGCAATCGGGAGACGACTGTGCTGACCGCCAATGGGCTCTTCGGTCGCATGATGGTGGGTGTGTGGGCGAAGACATCCCTCCCGTTCAGGGGTATTCCTCGCGCCTCGATGAGCACCCGCAACGTAGCGGCCTCCTGGGGACTGAGCGGGACCAAGGCGATCCTGCTCGGTAGCGCTAGCGCTACCCGTCGGGTCGCAGGGTCCAGCAGCATCGCGTTGGAGGCGTTTGCGGACAGAGCGGTGTCTTCAGTTCGGCCAGCCAGCCACCAGCCACCGCCACCCGTGACGATGAATTCCCGACCCAGTCGCTGTCGGAGGCGGTATACGATCACCCCAACTTGGGAGGGTCTTGCGGGACGGGCCTTTGCCGGCATGGAGAGCCAGATCTCGTTGCGGCCTCGCGGCATCCCCTGTGCCTCGATCAGCGCACGCAGCACAAGGTACTCCTGCCACCCGAGCCGGATCGTGGATCCTCGCCCAGTCACCCACACCCGTCGACGCGGTAGGTCGAGATAGAGCCCGCCGAAAGAGATCGCGTCGGGCCAGGCCGGAGGACGGGAAGCATCCGAGGCGTCAAGCCACCAACCACCGGCCCCCGTGAGAACTCGGTGGGTGCCGAGCTTGTTGCGAATGTTGGCAATGATCACACCGACCTGCGCGATGGTAGGCGGACGGGAGCCTCTTGGCATTGCTGCCGCAACCTCCTCGCGGCGGCATGGTTCGCCGGCCCGGCCGATCAAAACGGCCAGCACCTCGGCCTGCTGGCCGCTGAGTAGCACCGCGCGCATCTCTGGATACAGCCGCACCATGCCCGTCGATGTGTTCAGCTCCACCCCGCCATAGGCCAGGATGCGCGTCGGCTTCAGCCGGTCACGTTCGGATACCCGCACACCGCTACGAAACCGACCAACCCTCTCGCCGCCTGCTCTGGGCCGGTCGGCGACTGCCGCTGCGCTGCCCGCCGCACCGTCGGCCCCGCGCCAACCAGCCGGATGATCCGATAGCGAGTATCGTTCCATTTTCGCCTCGCCTTCCGCCCACGCCCGAATGTTTGGGCCTTACGACATACCGAGCCCGGTGCGGTTCACCGGACCGCGGTTTCGAACCCGCCTGCCAGGTGGAGGATGTGCCACACCCGTTGGCGACGGTGATCCCGGCCCTGCACCAGCCACGCCCGCGAGGCAATTCCGGCACAGGGCGCACCACCGCCGAAGCCGCACGCACGAGATGCGGGGCGGGCCGAACGGCGGCGCCCGGGGTGGGGTCGGCGGGGCCCGACCCCACCCCGGTCACGTTCCGGGCCCGGCCCCGGGCCCCGGGCGCTGGGATGCGCCCTTGCGTCGTGCGTGACGCGCACCGCGGGATCCATCTCCCGCTACTTGCCTGACCCGGCGAGGACGCCCTGCACGAAGTAGCGCTGGAAGGCGAAAAAGACCACCAGCGGCACGAGCATGGACAGGAACGCGCCGGGACCGATCGTGTCGAGGTTGGACGAGAACGACCGCATCTGCTCCCGCAGGGCGTAGGTGATCGGGGCATTGTCGGAGGTGGCGAAGACAAGCGCGACCAACAGGTCGTTCCAGACCCACAGGAACTGGAAGATGCCCAGCGAAGCAATGGCCGGCCAGCCGATCGGCAGCACCACGCGGGCGAAGACGACCGCTTCCCGGGCGCCGTCAATCCGGGCCGCCTCGAGCAGATCGCGGGGGATGTTCAGGAAGAAGTTCCGCAACAGGAAGATCGCGAACGGCAACCCGAAGGCCACGTGGAACGCGACCACCGCCGAGATCTCGCCGTAGATGCCGAGGGCGCGGAAGAGCCGGGCGTCCGGCACGATCGCCACCTGGATCGGCACCACGATCAGCGCGACGACCAGCACGAACAGCCAGTCCCGGCCGGGGAAGTCCAGCCAGGCCAGGGCGTACGCGCCGAATGCTCCGAGTAGCACCACGAGCAGGGTCGACGGCACGGTGATCAGTACCGTGTTCCACAGCGATTCGACGATCCGCTCGTTCTGCAGCACCTGGGCGTAGTTGTCGAGGGTCAGTTGGGCCGGTGCGGTGAAGACCGTCCACCAGCCGGTGGCGCTGTTGTCAGCGCTGCTACGCAGGCTCGCCACCGCCAGACCGAAGGTCGGCAGCAGCCAGAAGACGCCGATCAGGACCGCCAGCAGCCGCAGCAGAGCCTTGCCAAACCGCATCATGAACCGGATCCACGGTCCCGGTCGCGGCCGGCCGCCCCGCGCGGTACCGGCGGGCATCAGTTCCGGTACCGCGCCGATGGTGGGGTGGCTCATCAGCTATCCCTCCTCAGGCGCCGGATGTTGAACAGCATCGCCGGGAGCACCAGGGCGAACAGCAGGACCGCGAGGGCGCTGCCGAGCCCGTAGTCCAGGCCGCCGCCGAAGGACACCCGGTACATCTCCAGGGCGACCACGGTCGCGTCGTCCTGAGACGACTCGGGTGCGAGCACGTAGATCAGGTCGAAGATCTTCAAGACGTTGATGGTCAGGGTGACCAGCACCACGACGAGCACGGGCCGGACCAGCGGCACGGTCACGTGCCGGAAGGTCTGCCACTCGCTCGCGCCGTCCATCCGGGCCGCTTCGAGCGCTTCCCGAGGCAGCGCGGTCAGACCGGCCGACACCAGCACCATCGCGAAGCCGGCCCAGATCCAGATGTACGCCCCGATGACCGCGGGAGTGACCAGGGAAGGCCCGAGCCAGCTGACGCCGTTGAACGGCTCGGTGAAGTTGTCGGCGGGGAGCCGGATGACGTATGGGCCGGAGGTGAGGTCGGGGAACGCGAACCGCCCGGCGGCGTCGGTCCGGGTGGTAGCGACCACCCTGCCCCCGTCGATCACCGCCTCGACGGTCATCTGGGGCAACCCCACCTCGCCGGGGTCGACGGTCCCCGCCCGGCCGCCGCCACCGCGGGTGAAGTCGAGCCACACCACCCCCTGCAGTCCGGGGCGGCCGGCGGGTGCCGTGGCCGGCTTGGCGTCGGTCGGGATCCGGTCCGGCGGCAGACCCACGAGGGCCAGGCGGACGGGTTCGCCCGGGTTCACCGGCCCTCTGGACTGGAAGCCGCCGTTCATCGGCACCAGCTCGCCCTGCTCCCGAGCATCCATCCCGTGGTAACGCGACGGGGACACAAAGGCGTCGTGCACCGACACGACGGCCGCGTTGAGCACGCCGCGGTCCGGGCTCTCGTCGTAGACCAGCCGGAAGGTAACGCCGGCGGCCAGGAACGAGATGGCCATCGGCATGAACAGGACGGCCTTGAGCACGGCCGACCGGCGCAGCCGCTCGGTCAACACCGCGAAGATCAGCCCAAGGGTGGTGACCACGCTAGGTGCCACGATCACCCAGACGAGGTTGTTCAGGATGGCTCGCCGGGTGTTCGACGAGGTGAACATCTCGACGTAGTTGTCGAAGCCGACGAACCTCGATCCGTCACCGCTGCGGAAGCTGAGCCACACCGTGTAGACGATGGGATAGCAGACCAGCACCAGCAGCAGCACCAGGGCGGGGCCGAGGAAGAGCGCGACCATCAGGCGGGTTTCCCGCGACCGCCAACGGGCCGCGGTCCCGGCGGTCGGCCGCGGGCCGCCGGGGGCGCCCCGGTGGCCCGCGCCACCGGCGGCGTGCCGTGAGCCGCCGGGGCGGTCGGCCACGCTCGCCCGGCCGATCGTTGTCTGGGCAGGGTACGGACGGATGCCCTGGGCCGGGTCGGGCGTGATGCTCATCAGTTGCCTCCGAAGTCCTTCTTCGCGGCGGCCTCGAGCTGCTGGGCCAACGCCTCGGGGGCGAGCGGCTTGGCGAGAAAGTCCTGCAGCAGCACCCAGAGGTGGGCGCTGGTTGCACCGCCGAACGTCTGCGGCGTGAGGTCTGACAGGTCGAAGCGCAGCGATTCGGCCTTCACCACCGCTTCGGCGAGTTCCCGGGTGGTGTCGTCCGGGTACGTCTCGATGTCCAGTCCCGAGTTCGCCGAGATGAACCCGCCCTTGGCCGCCATGATCTTCGCCGCCTCGGGCGAGGCGAGGAAGGCCATCAGCGCGTTCGCCTCCGGCGTGTCCTTGAAGGCGACGGCCTGGTCGCCCGCCGTCACCACCGCCGGCTTCGAGCCGTCGACCGACGGCCAGTTGAAGAACTTCGCGGACTCGCCGACCTTCAACTCACCCAGCTTGTTGATCTCTGAGGCGACGAAGTCGCCTTCGAACAGCATCGCTCCCTTCGGCGACTTGCCGAAGACGTCGGCGATCGCCTGGGTGAAGGGGGTCTGCGTCGGACTGCGGGCCAGGAACCGCGGCGTACGCCAGTAGTCGGCCAGCAGGGTCAGCGTCCTGACCACGCTGGGGTGGGTCCAGGGGATCTCGTGCTTGGCCAGCTTGTCGTACATTTCCGGGCCGGCGATCCGGAGGTAGATGTTCTCGAACCAGTCGGTCAGCACCCACCCGTCGCCGCCGGCGGCGACCATGGGCGTCACCCCGGAGTCGGCGAGCGCGGTGGAGACCGTTCTGAGCTCGTCCCAGGTCTTCGGCGGCTGCACCCCGGCGTCGGTGAAGCTGTCGACCCGGTACCAGATCACCGACTTGTTGGCCACCTTGAAGTAGACGCCATAGAGCTGCGCGCTCACGGTGCCCATTTCCTGCCAGGCAGAGCTGTAGTTGTCCTTGATCGCGGCGGCCGCGTCACCGGTCAGCGGCTTGACCGCGCCCCGCTTCACGAACTCGGCCACCACCCCGGGCTGCGAGATCAACGCGACATCCGGCGGCGAGCCCCCAGCGATCCGGCTGTTGAGCAGCACCGGCAGATCGTTGCCACCAGAGGTGTACTTCACCGTCGCGCCGGTCTTCCCGGCGAAGGCATCCAGCACCGCCTGGAAGTTCGCCTGCTCGGTACCGGACCACGTGGCCGCCACCTCGACCGTCCTGCCGGCAAGGTATGCGTCCGGCGAGCCGGACGGCGGACCGGCATCGCCACCGCACCCTGCGGCGGTGGCGAGGATCGCCGCCGTCACGGCGAGCGGCGCCCATCGTCGCACCATGGACCCTCCTGAATCTGGTGTGCGGATCGGGACTGGACCGGGGCGGCAGGTGACCCGCCGCCCGCCCTGCGTTGGGAGTCGGCCGCGGTTGAGTGGCGGCTCAACCGCGGTCGACGACGCCAACCCGGTTCCGGACTGGCGGTCGGCCCGCCCTCATCCATCCCCATCTGGGCCGGTGCTCATCGGTCACATCCCGTTAACCGATGGGTGATTGCGCCGAGTCTTCAACACCACCGCGTTTCCCGGAAGTCAACCGGGTGCTACGTGACGGGACCGACGAAAACCTCACAAGATCCACTTGCCCGGATCCGGCCCCGACCCGTCGGTAACTATTCGGCGATCCATTCTGAACTGGAAAAACGCCGTCCAGATCGGGGCGCCGTCCCACGCTTCGGTAGCGCCGGGTCGGTGAACGAACCGTCACGGTGTTGAGATTGGCCATCGCTGCGGTGTCTACGCCGTTACGGCGACACTTCTTCCAAGAAAAAGACCCAGCAAATTTGACCCAAGCGCCGTCCGGAACCGTTCAAAACACTGTTGAGGTAGGCCGGCTTGACGGGAGGTCAGTGTGGAAGGCCTGGCGGGGTACACGGTCGCCGTCCTGTCAGAGCGCCGTAGACACGATCTCGCCACCCTGCTGGAGGCCACCTCGGCACGGACGATCAACGTCCAGGCGGTCCGCTCGGTGGCCCAACCGGTGGCGGAGGCCGTTGCCGACGCCACCCGCGCCTGCGTCACGAGACCGGTACACGAGGTCATCGTGTCCTCGGGCCTGGGCCTGCGGGCCTGGCTGCGCGTGGTCCAGCAGACCGGCCATCTCGACGCGCTCATCGACCGGCTGACGCACGCGCGCCTGCTGGCCCGCGACGGGCACGCCGCCGACACGCTGCGGGATCTCGGCCTGAGCCAGATCTGGGCAACCGCCTCCGCGACCACCGAAGATCTGTTCCGCTATCTCCTCGCCCAGCCGATGACCGGCCGCCGGGTGGTGGCGCAGATCGAGTCGGAGCCACATCGGGAGTACTGCGAGGCCCTACGCCGCAACGGGGCGACCGTGGTCGAGGTCGTCACCAACCGGTTTCTCCCGCCGCTGCGGAGCGACGTCCTGCGCCGGCTGTGCGGAGTCATCATCCGGCGCCAGGTCGACGCCGTCGCGCTGACCGCGGCGACCGCCACCGAGAACCTGTTGCGCCAGGCCGAGGCCGACGGCGTGCTCGGCGAGGTGCTCAACGCGCTGACCACCGACATCGTCCCGGCCTGCCTGGGTCAGCTGGCGGCGGAGCCGCTCCGGGCGTTCGGCCTCAGCGCGTACGTGGCGAACAGTCCCGCCCTGCCTGACCTGGTCGAGGTCCTGGCGAACCAGCTCCCGGAACGGTCGCTCCAGCTCCACGTGCAGGGTCACCGGATGGAGATCCGCAGCCAGGCCATGGTGATCGGCCACCAGGTGATTCCGGTCCAGCCCGGCCCGATCTCGGTGTTACGGGCGCTGGCCCGCCGCCCCGGCCGGGTGCTGTCCCCGGCCGAGATCCGGGCCGCCGCGCCGAGCTGGGCCGACGTCGATGACCACGCCGTCGAGATGGCGGTGTCGCGGCTGCGGCGAGCCTTCGACGACACTCCACTGGACGGCGTCGACCTGATCCAGACCGTGATGAAGCGGGGCTACCGGCTGGCGGCCTGACCTCCCACCAGCACACTGCAACGAGGGAGTGTGGATCTAACGGTGTTTCCGGCCTGACCCATCGGGCGTTGTGCCTGGTGAGGAGGGTGCCGTGATGACCGCGACACTGAACGACCAGACCGGACGCAGGAAGCGGCCCGAGCCGTCGGCAGAGGCGAAGGCCGCCGCCGAGCTGGTCCGTGCGGCGAAGGAAACCGCGCGGCTGGTCGACGATCACGAGCACAGGTCACGTTACGAAGAGACCTACCCGAACACAGCGGGTGGCCGTGTCCCTATCAGCGGTCCGTCGACGCCACCCGGCCCGGCGACAACACCCCCCGGATCATCCGTACGACAGGGGCAGTAAGTCATACCGGGCCGGGCGACCGAGCAGTCCCGGCTGGGGACGATCAAAAAGGTAACGGGCGTCCGGGTCGTGTCGAGTGGTCCCGCCGGAGGTTCGGCGGGACCACTCGTGCCGGCATCAGGGCAGCCGGATGGTCCTGGTGTTGGGGAAGCTGCCGGGGCAGGATATCGACGAGCCCGTGCCGACCACGACGTATCCCGGTGGGATCGGCGAAACCGAGCAGATGACCGTCGTGCCAGAGGCCGCCGGAGTGCGGATGGTCCAGGTGTTGGGGAAGCTGCCGGGGCAGGATATCGACGAGCCCTCGGCGATGATGACGAACCCGCTCGGCAGGGCCGAGACCTTGCACATCACGGTGGTTCCCGTGGTGGACGGAGTGGTGATCGTCCAGGTGTTGGGGAAGCTGCCCGGGCAGGATATCGACGAGCCCTCGGCGATGATGACGAACCCGCTCGGGACGGCGGAGACCTTGCACATCACGGTGGTTCCCGTGGTGGACGGAGTGGTGATCGTCCAGGTGTTGGGGAAGCTGCCCGGGCAGGATATCGACGAGCCCTCGGCGATGATGACGTACCCGGCGGGTATGGGGGAACTCTTGCAGATGGTCGTTGTCGCCGCGCTGGCTGGCGTCGCGACCGCCACCGCCGAGATGATCCCGAGGGTGATGGCGGCCACCGCGACCGCCCCGAGGCGGCGCAGGGCCTTCGCAACCCGTCCACCTGTCTGCGAACGTCGCGGCAGCCGCCGGACCCGTTCCGGTCGAGTCATGCTGGTCCCTTCGATAGATCCCATAGCAGCGGAAGGTACTGTTGCTATTACTCGATGCGATGATGGGCTGAGTGCCCGGGCTTCGCAATAGCTACCGTGATGGATGAACAAACGAAGTCGGCGCGGGCCGACGCACGGCCCTGACCTCCATCAACGCAATCCGGGACTAGCAACCACTCGTCAACAAGCGTCCGCGACGTGCGCGGGCAGGCTCCTGACCGGACTTGTGGATGAGAAACCTTGATTAGGCGGCTGCGGCCGCGTTCGTGACGGGTTCGGCGGGGGGCCGTTCGACGAGTTTGCCGCGTTCGAAGCGGGCGCCGGCGTGAAGCCCTTCACCCTCATCCGCGAGTGGATCGAACTCGGGCTGACCGAACTGGAGAACGACCGGCCCGTGTCCCTGTCCGCGCTACGCCGCGTGATCGCCCACGCCACCCAGGCCAGCCGCGCCGCCTGACCGCCCCACCACACCACCCACACCGGCTCACAGCGCGGGTCACGGCCGGTTCTGTCAGCACACCCGCCGCCGTGACAGCCCCGGCCGGCCCGGCGGCGACCATCTGACCGCCCGGCCGCGCCGCCCGGGGCGGGCGGTCCGGCTCCCGCCGGTACGGCAGCGGGCGGCGCCGACGCGGTCGAGCTGGCCGCCATGCTCGAGGGCACCCGGTACAGCGACGAGCTGACGTTCGAGGTCCCGGAGCGGCAGGCCCGGACGGCCCCACCGCCGCAGGTGCGGGACTGCCGGCAGATCGCGTCGTGGGCGCGCCGGAACGAGGCCGTCCCGGTCGGCGGCGAACCCGCACACGTGCTGACCGTGCGCGCCGGACGCAGCGTGGACGTGGTGGTCCACAGCGTCGTTGCGGTGCCGGTCGCCGAGGTCTCGCGGGAGCAGGAGCGGGGCCCGTGGGTCGAGTTGGCCTGCCGCGAGGCCGATCCCACCGCCACGGTCCCGCCCGACGCCCGGTGGGACGGCCGGCCACACGTGCTCGTACCCGGGCAGACGGTCCGGCTGCGGGTCGACCTGGACGCCCCCGAGCCGGCCGGCCTCCCGTTCCCGGGCCGCATGTGGGACTACTACCTGCGCGTCGACCTGGAGGTCGACGGGGTGACGCAGGTCCGCGAGCTGCGCGACGAGTCGGGCGGATACTTCCGCTGCTGCGGGCGCATCACGTACATGGGCTACCTGGCCGCCAGGTACGAGTGGACCCCCTCCCCCACCCCCACGCTCCGCTACTGCCCGGAACTGCGCTGGGTCGACGAGCCGCCGCCGCGGGTCTGCCAGGCGCGGGAACCGGGCTGAGCCCACGGGGCGTGACGGGCCGGCCCGGCGACTACCGCCGGCCGTGGCGCTTCAGGAGCCCTCCACGTCAGGAGGAGGGCACGGGGGCGGTGGAGGACCGTCTGATCAGCTTGGCGGGAAGCTCCACATGCTCCAGATCGAGCCTGCCGTCGGTGCCCCTGTCCCAGGCCGGACCGTTGGCGATGCGGCGCAGCAGCAGGCCCGCGGCCCGGGCGCCGAGCTCGTAGCTGGGCTGCCGCACGACGGTCAGTTGGGGTCGGACGATCGTCGTCCATTCCTGGTCGTCGAAGCCGACCATCGAGATCTCCTCCGGGAACCGCCGCCCACTGGCCTGGATGGCCTGATAGGCGCCGATGGACAGGACGTTGTCCGTGGCGAAGACGGCCGTCACGCTCGGATCGGCGTCGAGCAGCTTCTTCATGGCACGTGCCGCGATCTCGCGTTGGTAGGGGGCGTGCACGACGAGCGCCGGGTCGGGCTCCAGCCGGGCCGACCGCATCGCGAGCACATAGCCGGCGAGCCGGGCGGCGCTGGGCCGCATTGTGCGGCAGTCGCCGAGCCGGTCCACGACGTACGGCAGTTCACGGCCGGCCTCGGTCAGGACGGCGATCCGCCGGTGCCCCTGGCTGATCAGGTGCCGGACAGCCGTTCGGGCGCTGGCGGCATTGGCGATCATCACGCTGTCCACGTCCGGCCGGTCGGGGACCGGGCGGTCCAGCAGGACGAAGGGTAGCCGGGCGTCGCGCAGCGAGTCCAGGTGTTCGGTGTCGGCCGGTGAGCCGGTGGCGATGATCGCGCCGTCCACCCGCTTCTCCGACAGCACCCGTACCGCGTTGCGCTCGGCGTCCAGATTGGAGTCCGTGTTGAACAGCAGGACCTCGTAGCCGGCCGTCCGGACCTTGTCGACGACGCCGCGCAGCGCCTGGGCGAAGAACGGGTTGCCGACGTCGGTCACCACGACCGCGATGGCCTGCGTCGATCCGTTGATGAGGCTGCGCGCCAGGCCGTTGGGCCGGTAGCCGAGCCGCGCCGCCGCGGCGCGGACGCGTTCGGCCGTCGCCTGGCTGACCTGGCCGTATCCGCCGAGGGCACGGCCGGCGGTAGCCGTGGACACGCCCGCCTCGGCGGCGACCTCGATGAGGCTCGGTCCCCGTGTCTGGTGCTCGCGCTCGCGCATTCCCATCCCCGTCTTCGGGTGCCGGACAAAGTCCCGCTCGGCTGTTTCGGGCCGGTCGACCCGCCGTCTCAGCCCGCGGGAGGTGGCTCGAAGGAATCTTCCCGGTGGGTCTTGACGGCGTCAAGCCGGCCTGAGAACCTTCTCGGCAGCCCGCCAGAGAAGGTTCTCAGGCCGGGGTGCAGACGAAACACGTTAAGGAGCGCGTCCCATGCCGTTCACCGCGGTCGAGCCGATCCCGCTCGCAGCAGACCTCGTGTCGACCCTCGAGCAGACGGTCGCCCAGGCCGAGAAGGCGCGGGCATTCGCCCGCGAGGTCGTCGCCGAGGGCGTCACCAAGATCTTCTTCATCGGCTGTGGTGGCTCCTTCTACTCGACGTTCCCGGCGCTCGACCTGATCGAGACCTCGACCGTGGAGCTCGTCGCGGCCAAGATGACCAGCGCGGAGCTGATCCACCGCCGGCTCGCCGGGCTGGACTCCACCTCCCTCGTGGTCGCGTCGTCGCACTCCGGAGCGACGCCGGAGACGCTCCAGGCGGCGCAGATCGCCCGCAAGGCGGGCGCTCGGGTGGCCGGCATCGCCCGCGCCGGGGACAGCCCACTCGCCGAGGTCGCCGAGGTGCTCTTCGACTACCCGAGCAACGTCACGGTCACCGAGCCGAAGGCGATCCACTTCACGCAGATCGCGCTCGCCCTGCTCGAGGCGGTCGGCGACGTGGCCGACGCCGACGAGCGCTGGCAGGCGATCTCGGCCATCCCGTCCGCGATCCCGGCCGCGAAGGCAGCCGTCGCCGATCTCGGTCGGTCGGTCGCCCGGCGCTGGAGCGACGCCGATCTGGTGTACGTCCTCGGCGCCGGCCCGAACTTCGGCGCCGCCAACGCGCTCGCGGCCTGCTACCTCCAGGAGATGAACTGGCTGCACGCCTCGGCCGTGCACGCCGGGGACTTCTTCCACGGACCGTTCGAGATGCTGGGACAGCGCCCGGTGCTCGTGCTCGCCGGCGAGGACCAGACGCGGCCGATCGCCGAGCGCGCCGTCACCTTCGCCAACCGCTACTACGAGGACGTCGACGTACTCGACTCCCGCGACTTCGAGCTGCCCGGCGTGCCGGACGCGCAGCGCGGGCTGATCAGCCCGCTCATCGTGGCCAGCCTGAGCCGGCGGCTGCTGGACTTCGTGGCGGCGGAGCGGGGCCACAACACGGCCGCCCGGCGGTACATGTACAGGGTCGACTACTGATGCGCCTGCTCGGAGCCGGCGACAACGTGGTGGACCGCTACCTCGACACCGGCGTGATGTACCCGGGCGGAAACGCGGTCAACGTGGCCGTGTACGCCCGCCGGTGCGGCGCCGAGTCGTCGTACTGGGGGCGGGTCGGCACCGATCGCGCCGGCGACGTGGTGCTGACCGCGCTGCGCGCCGAACAGGTCGACGTATCCGGCGTCCGCCGGGTGACCGGCGCCAACGCCCACGCCGACGTGGTCGTCGTGGACGGTGACCGGATCTTCAAGGACTCCGACGACGGCGTTTCCGACTTCGAGCTGTCCGACGCCGACTACACCCGGCTCGGCGACTTCGACGTGGTGCACACCGCCTACAGCGGGTCGCTGATCGAGGCGGTGCCGCGGATGGCGGGGCACACCCGGGTCTCGTTCGACTTCTCCAACCGGTACGACGAGCCGTACGTCGCGCGGCTGCTGCCGCACCTCTACCTCGCCGCGCACTCCGGCTCGGACCTCGACGACGAGCAGGTCGGGGCGCTGCTCGCCGACGGCCTGCGGCGCGGCGCGCGGCACGTCCTGGTGACGCGCGGCGGCGCCGGCGCCCGCCTCGCCACCGCGGCCGGAGAGTTCCGGCAGCCGAGCGTCGCGACCGACGTGGTGGACACGATGGGCGCCGGAGACGCGTTCATCGCCGGGCTGCTCACCGGGCTACTGACCGGGGACTCCCCCACCGCGGCGCTGACCCGCGCCGCCCGTACCGCGGCCGGCGCGTGCGCCGTCTCGGGCGCGTTCGGCCACCCGGCCCCCATTCCCGCACCTCTTCTCCCGCATCCGCAAGGAGAGCGTTCATGACCCTGCGCATCGGTGTCGATACCGGCGGCACCTTCACCGACATCTGTGCCTACGACGAAACCAGCGGCGACGTGCACGTCCGCAAGGTCTCGAGCACCCCCGACGACCCGGGCCGGGCGATCGTGACGGGCGTACTCGAGATCCTCGAACAGATCGGTGGACGCACCCCGGAAGAGGTCAGCTACTTCGCCCACGGCACCACCGTCGGCACCAACGCGCTACTCACCTACCGGGGGGTGCCGACCGCGGTGATCACCACCCGGGGCTTCCGGGACCTGCTCGAACTCGGCCGGGGCCGGCGCCCCCGGCTGTACGACCTGCAGGCCGACAAACCGGAGGCCCTCGCCCGCCGGGCGGCCCGGTTCGAGGTGACCGAGCGGGTCCGCCACGACGGACGGGTCGAGACACCGCTGGACGAGGACGACGTGCGGCGCGCCGCCGCCGCCATCCGGGACCTGGGCATCCGCTCGGTCGCCGTGTGCCTGCTCTACAGCTTCCTGCGCCCCGAGCACGAGCGCCGCATCCGGGAGATCCTGCACGCCGAACTCGGCCCGGACGTCTTCGTCACCCTCTCCTGCGAGGTACTGCCGGAGTTCCGCGAGTTCGAGCGGCTCTCCACCACCGTGGTGAACGCGTACGTCGGGCCCGTGGTCGCCGACTACCTGGCCGCACTGCGCGGGCGGCTCGGCGAGATCCGGTTGGGCGTCACACCGCACGTGACCCAGAGCAACGGCGGCATCATCCCGTTCGAGGCCGCCGAGAAGTTCCCCGTCCGGATGGTCCTGTCCGGACCGAGCACGGGCGTCGTCGGTGCCGCCGGCATCGCCACGGCCGCCGGTCACCCGGACATCATCACCTTCGACATGGGCGGCACGTCCTCCGACGTCTCGCTCGTCCGCAATGGCCAGCCGAAGGTCACCAACGGCATGGAACTGGACGGCCGGCCCATCCGCAGCCCGATGCTCGACATCCACACCGTCGGCGCCGGTGGCGGATCCATCGCCTGGATCGACGCGGGCAACCACCTGAAGGTCGGGCCCGCCAGCGCCGGCTCCGACCCCGGCCCCGCCTGCTACGGCAAGGGCGCCGAGGCCACGGTGACGGACGCCAACGTCGTGCTGCGCACGCTCAACCCCGACTACCTGCTCGACGGCCAGATGGCGATCGACTCGGCCGCCGCGGAGAAGGCCGTCGCCGACCTCGCCGGTCGCCTCGGGCTCACCGTCGAGGCCGCCGCCCAGGGGATCATCCGCGTCGTCGTGGCCAACATGGCCCGGGCCATCCGGGTCATCTCCGTCCAGCGCGGCTACGACCCCCGGGACTACACCCTGGTCCCGTTCGGTGGGGCCGGGCCGCTGCACGCCTCGTGGCTCGCCCGGGAGTTGGGGATCTCCACCATCCTGGTCCCGCCCACCCCCGGCGCGCAGTCGGCCCTGGGGCTGCTGATGACCGACATCCGGGCCGACTTCTCCCGTACCTCGATCCGTCCCCTGGACGCCGCGCACCTGGCCGGGATCCGGGAGCTCCAGGCCGACCTGACCGAGCAGGTCGACGACTGGTTCGCCGCGGAGCAGGTGCCCGACGACGCCCGCCGGCTCGAGTACGCCATCGAACTGCGCTACGTCGGGCAGAACTACGAGCTGCCGGTGGCCCTGCCAGCCGGGCTGCTCACCGAGGACCTGCTGCCCGAGGTGCTGGACCGGTTCGCCGTCGAACACGAGCGCCTCTACGGCTACTCGTCGCCCGGCGACCCGGTGGAGGCGGTCACCTACCGAGCCCAGGGCATCGGTCAGGTGCCGACCGCCAAGCTGGCGACCCGCATCGCCGCCGGCGCCCCGGTCGAGGACGCCCGGATCGGCGACCGCGACCTGCGCATCGCCGAGGTCGGCGGCCGGGCGACCGTTCCGGTCTACCACCGGTCCCGCCTCGAGCCGGGGCACCGGATCACCGGCCCGGCGCTGATCGAGCAGATGGACACCACCACCGTGGTGCTGCCGGGCGACGAGGTCGCCGTTGACGAGCACCTCAACCTGATCGTCCGGGTCGCACCGGAGCAGGCGTCGTCAGCCGTACCCACCCCCACCTCCTCGGCCACCGGAGCACAGCGATGAGCACAGAAAACGGCGTCGACCCGATCCTGGTCGAGGTGACCGGCGCGGCACTCGCCTCGATCGTCGAGGAGATGGGCGAGACCCTGGTACAGGCCGCCTTCTCCAGCAACATCAAGGAGCGGCGCGACTGCACCGCCGGCCTGTTCGACGCGGCCGGGCACATGACCGCGCAGGCCGAGCAGGCCTCGCCGGTCCACCTCGGCTCGCTGATCGGCGTGGTCTCGGCCGTCCTGGAACGCTACCCGCTCGAGGCGATCGCGGAGGGTGACACCTTCCTCAGCAACGACCCCTACTCCGGCGGCGGTTCCCACCTGCCCGACATGGTGCTGGTCACGCCGATCTTCGTCGACGGCGAGATCACCGCCTGGGCTGCGAACCTCGCCCACCACGCCGACTTCGGCGACCGGGGCCACGCGCACATCTTCCAGGAGGGGCTGCGCATCCCGCCGGTGAAGCTGATCAGCCGGGGCGAGATGAGCGAGGACATCTTCCAACTCGTACTCACCAACTGCCAGGTGCCGCACGAGCGCCGGGCCGACTTCCGGGCCCAGCTCGCGGCGAACCGCCTGGCGGTCGCCCGGTACCTGGAGCTCGCCGGCCGCTACGGCCGCGACCGCCTGGTTCGCACGACCGGCGCCCTGCTCGACTACACCGAGCGGCGTACGCGGGCGGCGATCGAGTCGATCCCGGACGGGGAGTACACCTTCTCCGACTGGTTCGACTGCCCGGAACTCGACGACGAACTCGAACTGTCCGTCCGGATCACCGTCGCCGGCAGCGACATCACCCTCGACCTGCGGGACAACCCGAAGCAGGTGCGGGCCTCCGTCAACATGGTCTGGACGGCGCTGTACGCCACCGTGTACTACGCGATCAAGACGCTGGTCGACCCCGACGTGCCGTCCAACGCGGGTCTGCACCGCCCGATCAGGATCCAGGCCACCGAGGGGACGATCGTCAACTGCGTCGCGCCGGCGGCCGTCAACGGCCGCACGGAGACGTGCCAGCGGGTGGTGGACCTGATCCACGGCGCGCTCGCCCCGGCGATTCCCGACCGGGTCACCGCCGCCAGCAACGGCGCGAACACCGGCGTCCACTTCTCCGGCCTGGACTCGCGGACCGGTCGGTACTTCGTCTACCTCGAGACCATCGGCGGCGGGTCCGGCGCCCGCGCCACGAAGGACGGTCTGGACGGCGTGCAGGTGCACGTCACGAACACGTCCAACCTGCCGGTGGAGAGCCTGGAGACCGAGTACCCCCTGGTGATCGAGGCGTATGAGCTGGTTCAGGACTCCGGCGGGTCCGGCGAGCACCGGGGCGGCATGGGCATCCGCCGCACCGTACGCGTGGAGGAGCGGGACGTGCAGTTCTGGCTCGACACCTCTCGGCAGAAGTCCGCTCCGTGGGGCCTGTTCGGCGGCGAGCCGGGGACCAGCGCCCGGGTGGAGCTCTCCGACGGCGCGCGCCCCGTGGAACACGGGCACACCATCCTGCAGCCCGGCGACCGCGCCTCGATCATCACCGCCGGCGCCGGCGGCTACGGCCCGCCTGCACGCCGCCCGGAGGAGGCCGTCCGCCGCGACGTCGCCGAGGGCGTCATCTCCGAGCAGACCGCTCGGACCAGCTACCAGCTCGACCTCTGACCCCCCCTCTCGCAAGGAGTCGACACATGACGAACAGATTTGCGCCCGCCGCGGGCGCCGGTGCGGATGGCGCCGCCGCTGCCGGGCTCTCCCGGCGGTCGTTGCTGCGCTCCTCGGCCGCGGTCGCCGCGGCGCTCGCGGTCGGCGGGCCGCTGCTGACCGCCTGCGGCGGCAGCGGTGGATCCGGCGGCTCGGGCGGCTCGGGCGGCACCCTGGTCTTCGGCCTCGACAGCGACGTGCCGAACCTGCAGACGCCGCAGAACCAGGGCAGCGCGTCGATGATCCTCAACGCCGTGCTGCACCGCGGCCTGGTCGAGTACGACGCCAAGGGCGAGGTCGCGCCGGCCCTGGCGGAGAAGTTCGAGACGACCGACTCGCAGACGTACACCTTCACGCTGCGCGACAACCTGAAGTTCCACGACGGCAAGCCGGTCACCCTCGACGACGTCAAGGCGTCGCTCGAATTCATGACCCAGCAGGCGAAGACGCCGAAGCTCTACCCGGCGACCAAGGGCATCGAGGGCGTCACGACGCAGGGCGACAAGACGGTCGTCGTCAAGCTCAAGGCACCCGATGCGTCCTTCCTCGCGTACCTCGCCGACGTCAGCGGCGCGATCCTGCCGAAGGACACGCTCGGCCAGCAGGCGCCGACGTACGTGGGTGCCGGCCCGTTCAAGTTCGTCAGGTACGAGAAGGGCGTCGCCTTCGAGGTCGAGAAGTTCGCCGACTTCCACGCGGCGGACCAGACCAAGCTCGCCAAGATCCAGTTCAAGATCCTGCCGGACCAGTCCGCCCGGGACAACGCCCTGCTCACCGGCACCGTCGACGCCATCTCCTTCGTCGGCTGGAACGACTACGACCGGGTCAGGCAGAAGAGCGACCTGGTGCTCGACGAGACCGAGGGCCCCTTCATGTACCTGGTGTTCAACACCACCGCGGGCCCGTTCAAGGACGCCCGGGTGCGGCAGGCGGTCGCCTGGGCGGTCAACCGCCAGAAGGTCGTCGACAGCGCCCTGTCCTCCCGGGGCAAGCCGCTGGCCGGCATGCCGATTCCCCAGTCCAGCCAGTTCCACGAGCCGGCCCAGGCCGACTACTACACGCTCGACCAGGCCAAGGCCAAGGCGCTGCTGGCCGAGGCGGGATACCCGAACGGTTTCAAGGCCCGGATGCTGTCATCCTCGCAGTACGACTTCCACCAGAACACCGCGATCAGCGTGCAGGCCGACCTCAAGGCCATCGGCATCGAGCTGGAGATGAACCTCCCGGACTGGCCGACGCGGCTGCAGCTCGGCGCGAAGGGCGAGTACGACATCGCCGTCTACGGCACGGTCGGCGTCTGCAACGACCCCGCCTTCCTGGAGCAGATCCTCACCACGGCCGGCGCGCAGAACGCCTCGCACGGCTACGACAACCCGAAGGTCAGGGAGCTGCTGGACAGCGCCAAGCGGGCGGCCGACCCGGCCGAGCGGAAGAAGCTGTACCGGCAGCTCGGCGAGCTGGTGCTCACCGAGGCCCCGATCGTCGGCCTGGCCTGGCGCTCCCAGGCGTACGGATACAAGAAGGCCGTGACCGGTTTCTCGAACATCCCCGGCTTCCTGACCTTCGAGTCCGGCTACACCCTCGCCGGCACCGCGAAGGCCTGATCGCCGGCCCGACAGTTCAGAAGGAGGGGCCAGGTGCTCATCTATGTCGCCAAACGGGTGGCCGCGGGTGTCGTGCTGCTCCTGGTGGTGGTGACGCTCATCTTCATAGCTGTGCACCTCGTCCCCGGTGATCCGGCCCGGACCATCCTCACGGGTACCGGCTCGACCCCGACGGAGGACGCGGTGGCCCAGCTCCGCACCGAGCTGGGCCTCAACCTGCCGATCTGGGAGCAGTACTCCCGCTACCTGTCGGAGCTGGCGCACGGTTCGCTGGGCCACTCGCTGCAGGACGGCCGGCCGGTCACCGAGTACGTCGCCGAGCGGATGCCCAGGACGCTGCAACTGGTCGGTGCGACCACCCTCGTCTCGATCGTGCTCGGGGTCACGCTGGGCGCCCTGGCCGCCCGGCGCGGCGGCTTCCTCGACCGGGTCGTGCTGTTCCTGGGCAGCGTGGGGGTGGCCGTCCCGGCGTACGTCGCGGCGATCCTGTTGATCTTCGTCGTCGGCGTGCAGTTGCAGTGGCTGCCCTCGGGCGGCTACGTCGACCTCGGCGAGGGGTTCGGGCCGTACCTGCGTGCGCTGGCGCTGCCGGTCGTCGCGCTCTCCATCGGCTTCACCTCGATCGTCATGCGGATGACGCGGTCGTCGGTGCTGGAGACGGCCCGGCAGGACTGGGTGCGCACCGCGGAGGCCGTCGGCCTGCGCAGGCGGGCCGTGTTCCTGCGGCACGTGGTACGCAACGCCCTGACGCCGGTGCTCACCGTCACCGGGCTGCAGGTCGGCGCCCTGCTCGGTGGGACCGTCATCGTCGAGCGGGTGTTCAGCTGGCCCGGGCTCAGCGGCCTGCTCATCGACGGGGTGTCCAGCCGGGACTATCCCGTCGTGCAGGGCGTGGTCATCGTCATCGCGGCGATGTTCATCGCCCTGAACATCCTGGTCGACATCTCGTACGGCCTGTTCGACCCGAGAGGACGGCGATAGTGACGTTGTTGCGCCGCGGCAACCGCCGGGCGGCCGCCGGGATCCTCGCCCCCGCGGTCTTCCTCGCCGCACTGATCCTGGTCGCCCTGCTGTCCCCGTGGATCGCCCCGTACGACCCGTTGGCGCAGGGGCCGGACAAGCTCGCCGGGCTCGGGTCCGGCCACCTGCTCGGCACCGACCAGTTCGGCCGGGACATCCTGTCCCGGCTCATCTACGGCGCGCGGGCCGACCTCGTCGTCTCGGTCGGGGCGACAGCCGCCGCCGCCGTGGCCGGCACCACTGTCGGCCTGGTCGGGGGGTTCTTCCGCGGGTTCGTCAGCGGGCTGTCGATGCGGTCGATGGAGGTGCTGCTCGCCTTCCCGCCGATAGTGCTGGCGCTGCTCGTGGTAGCGCTCTTCGGCCCGGGCATGCTGACCCTTATCCTCACCATGGGAATCCTGTTCATGCCCAACTTCGCCCGCATCACCTACGGGCAGGTGCTGTCCGTACGGCAGCGGGACTTCGTCACCGCGAGCCGGGGGCTCGGTGCGGGCCCGGGATGGCTGCTGTTCCGGGTAGTCCTGCCGAACGTCATCGGCCCGCTCCTGGTCCAGGTGTCCCTGACCCTCGCCGCCGCGATGCTGCTCGAGTCGGGGCTCAGCTATCTGGGCCTCGGGGTGGTCCCGCCCACCCCGTCCTGGGGAAGCATGATCGCCGAGGCACAGAACCTGGGCCTGGACAACCCCGGTTTCCTGATCATCAGCTGCCTGGTCGTGATCGTCACCGTACTGGCCTTCAGCCTGCTCGGCGACGCGCTGGACCGGCACCTCGACCCGCGGCGCAGGGCCGCGGGGCGGGCGGCCGCGCCCACGGCGGCCCCGGAGCGTACGGCGGGAGGTGCGGTGTGACGGCGGAGACCCTGGAAGCAGGTACGCGGCCGGCCGTGGAGGTCGAGCGACTGTCCGTCAGCATGCGGAACGGCCTGACACTCGTCCACGACGTGAGCTTCAGCGTCTCGGCCGGCCGTACGCTCGGGATCGTCGGCGAGTCCGGATGCGGGAAGAGCATCTCGCTGATGTCCCTGGTCCGGCTGCTGCCGCCCGGCGCGACGATCGGTGCGTCGTCCGTCGTCAGGATCAACGGGCAGGCCGTGACCCAACTGCCCGAGCGGGAGCTGGAGGACCTGCGGGGCCGGCACGTCGGCTTCGTCTTCCAGGATCCGATGACCGCCCTGAATCCCGTCTACCGGGTCTCCTACCAGGTCGGGCAGGTCGTACGCCGGCACTTCGGGCTGTCCCGGCGGGCCGCGCGGGAGCGGACCCTGGAGGCGCTGCGGTCGGTCGGCTTCCCGGACCCGAAGCGGGTGGCGGACAGCTACCCCCACCAGCTCTCGGGCGGGATGCGGCAGCGGGTGGTGATCGCGATGGCGATCGCCGCCGAGCCGGCGGTGCTGCTGGCCGACGAGCCGACGACGGCGCTCGACGTGACCACCCAGGCGGAGGTGCTCGACCTGCTGGCCAGGCTGCAGCAGGAGCACCACATGGCGCTGGTGCTGGTCTCCCACGACCTGGGGCTGATCGGCGAGGTGGCCGACGAGGTGTGCGTGATGTACGCGGGCCGCATCGTCGAACGGGGGCCCGCCGCGCAGCTCCTCGAGCGCCCGCGCCACCCGTACTCCCAGGCACTGCTGGCCTCCGCGCCGTCGCTGGACTCGACGCGCGGGAAGCCGCTGCCGGTGATCCCCGGTGGGCTGCCCGCCGCCGGCGAGCACCTCGACGGTTGTCCGTTCCGGCCGCGCTGCGCCCACGCCTTCGAGGCGTGCGCCGAGATGCCGCCGCTGGTCGACGCCGGTCGGGTCGCCTGCTGGCTGGCCGAGCCCGAGAGCAGGAAGAGCGTGGAAGGGGCGAGGACATGAGCGTCGACGGCGAACTCCTGCTGGAGGCCCGGGACCTCGTCCGCGAGTTCCGGGTGGGCAGGGCGGTGACCGCCGCTGGGCGGGCGAGCATCCGCCCGGTCGACGGCATCAGTCTCGAGGTACGGCGCGGGGAGACCGTGGGACTGGTCGGTGAGTCCGGCAGCGGAAAGTCGACCCTGGGTCGGACGCTCATCATGATCGAGCCGCCCACCAGCGGGTCGTTGCGGTTCGCCGGCGAGGACATCGCCCGGCTGCGCGGACGCAGGCTTCGGCAGGCCCGGTCCGACATGCAGATGATCTTCCAGGACCCGTACGCCTCGCTGAACCCCCGCTGGCGGGCCGAGGACATCATCGCCGAGGGGCTCGCGCTGCAGAGCCGGCTCGGCCGCGGTGAGCGGCAGCGCCGGGTCGCGGAGGTGCTCGACCGGGTGGGCCTGCCGGCGAGCGCCGCCACGAAGTACCCGCACGAGTTCTCGGGCGGGCAGCGGCAGCGGCTCGGCATCGCCCGCGCTCTCGTGGTCGAGCCGAAGCTGATCGTGGCCGACGAGTCCGTGTCCGCGCTCGACGTCTCCGTCCAGTCGAAGATCATCAACCTGCTACAGGACCTGAAGGCCCAGCTCGGCCTGACGTACGTGTTCATCTCACACGATCTGGCGGTGGTCAGGTACGTCTCCGACCGCGTCGCGGTGATGTACCTCGGGCAGATCGTGGAGCTCGCCTCGGCGGACGACGTGTACGCGCGTCCGCTGCATCCGTACACGCTCTCCCTGCTGAGCGCGAGTCCGCAGGCACGCCGAACCGAGGTCGCGCCCACGCGCGAGCGCGTCCTGCTGCGCAGCGATCCTCCGTCGCTGACCCGGCTGCCCAGCGGTTGCCGGTTCCGCAGCCGGTGCCCGTACGCCCAACCCGGCCGATGCGACGCCGAGGCACCGCACCTGCGCGTCGTCACCGGCGGGCATGCGGTCGCCTGCCACTTCGCCGAGGAGATCGCGGCCGGCCGGATCGCGCCACGCGAGGACACGACGGGTCTCGCCACGCCGGCCCGGTAGCGGGTCGCCCACCTTCACCACAGCGAGAGGAAGAAGTATGCGTTTCGGCGCGCACAGCCAGATGCTGGTCCACGACCTCGACGACGACGCAATGTGGATCTTCGAGCGGGCCCGGGACTGGGGACTCGACGCCCTGGAACTGCACGTCGCGGACCCGGAGACGTTCCCGGCCGACGCCGTGCGCCGAGCCAGCGCCGAGCACGGAATCGCGGTGGTGCTGGGGACGGCCCTGAACGCTCACAACTCCACGGTGAGCGACGACGCCGAGGTGCGGGCCAAGGGCCGACGCCACCTGCGCGGCTGCGTCGACATCGCGGTCCGGGTCGGGGCTCCCAAGATCTGCGGCGGGCTGCACTCGGCCAACGGCCACTTCGTCGGGCGCGGCCGCACCGCCGACGAGTGGAAGCGCTCGGTCTCGGCGTTGCGGGAGGCGGGCGAGTACGCCGGCGAGCGGGGCGTGACGCTCACCGTCGAGCCGGTCAGCCGCTACTCCGGCTACTTCCTCAACACGGCGGCTGACGCCGTCGCCCTGGTCGACGAGGTCGGGCTGCCGAGCGTCGGCGTGCAGCTGGACACCTTCCACATGAACATCGAAGAGTCGCACATGGCGGAGGCGATCCGGCTCGCCGGGCCGCGGCTGAAGCACTTCCACGCCGTGGAGAACAACCGAGGGATTCCGGGGACCGGACAGGTTCCCTGGGTGGACTGCTTCACGGCGCTCAGCGAGGTCGGCTACGACGACCTGTGCGTCTTCGAGTTCTTCCCCGTCGACCTGCCGGTGATGGCCCGACGTACCCACACGTGGCGGCCGTTGGCCACGAGCGAGGAGGTCGCGGTCGAGGGCAGGCGGCGGCTGAGCGCCCTGCTCTGAGACGGCCCGCGCGGGGTCGCTGGCCGTCGGCGGCTCGTCCGCCGACGGCCCTCAGGTCTCCTCCCCGGCCGGCGCCGGCGCCGGCGGCGCGTCGGCGGGGTACGCACGGGTTTCGGTGGCCTTCACGGCCGCCCACACCGGCTGTCCGGGGGTCAGGTTCAGCTGGGCGGCGGCGGCCGGGGTGACGTCGGCGGCCACCCCGATCGGGCCGGCGAGTCGCACGCGCAGGTTGTCGCCGTGACGTTGCAGGCCGGTGATGGTGGCCGGCCAGGTGTTACGCGGGCTGCCGTCGGGCTGGTGAGGGTACAGCGCGACCGCCGAGGGTGGGAAGGCGACGAACGCGTCGCCGTGCAGCGACTCGGCGGCGGTCAGCGTGAAGTCTCCGCCGAGGTGGACGGTGTGGCCGTCGGCGGCGCCGCGGTAGAGGTTGAGCCCGACGAGACGGGCGACGTAGTCCGTGCGCGGTCGGGCGGTGATGGTGGCGGCGTCGCCCTCCTGCACGACGCGGCCGTGTTCGATGATGACCAGCCGGTCGGCCAGAACCAGGGCGTCGAGCGGGTCGTGGGTGACCAGCAGCGTGGCGCCGGGGTGCGCGGCGAGATGGCGGTGCAGTTCGGCGCGGGTGTCCAGGCGGGTACGGGCGTCCAACGCCGCCAGCGGCTCGTCGAGCAGCAACAGGACCGGGTCGACCGCGAGGGCCCGGGCGAGGGCGACGCGCTGGGCCTGCCCAGTCGTGACCGGTCCGGACAGGCCGACCCGCTGGTGGTCGACGACGAGCCGCAGATGGCGGTCATCGTCGAGTTCGCCCTGCAGACCCAGGACTTCCAGGTCCTGACCGCGCATGACGGGGCGACCGCGCTGCAGCTGCTCAAACAGCACCAGGTGGACCTGGTGATCCTCGACGTGATGATGCCCGGCATGGACGGGCTGACGCTGTGCCAGCGGATCCGGGCCCGTTCCGAGGTACCGATCATGCTGTTGACCGCGCTGGCCCAGCACGACGACGTGATCGCCGGGTTGAAATACCGGCGCCGACGACTACGTCACCAAACCCTTCCACCCGCGAGAGGTCGCACTCAGGGCACAGGCGCTGGTACGCCGACGGCGCGACCGTGGTGCCGTCATCCGCATCGGCGAACTGGTCATCGACCCGGGCGCCCAGACGGTGACGCTCTCGCAGCGGCCGCTGGACCTGCCCTTCACCGAATTCAAGCTGCTGGTCCACCTCGCCAACCGGCGGGGCGTTCCGCAGTCGTGGCAGGAGCTGCTGCGCACGGTCTGGGGCACGACGGACCTACTCGGCGGGCGCGACGTGGTCAAGTCGGCGATCTACCGGCTGCGGTCCCGGCTCGCGTCGATCCCGGGCGGCACCAACTACCTGCGCACCCTGCGCGGCGTCGGCTACCTCATGCCCGACCTGCCCGCCGACCAGCCTTGACGCCCTCCCGGCCTGAAGGGGCCGGGATTCGCACGGTCGCCCGTGAGGTTTCCCGGATATCCGTCGGCCGGTGTTCAGCGGCTTGTTCACCGAGTACGAGCAGGTCGCGTAAAGCCGCAGCTTACCGTCCGCAACGGCGTTTTGAATTCCCGCAGGTTGCCATGCGGCAAACCATGCATTAACGTGATTCGGGCACAACTTCAACCGCCTGAAGCAGGGAGGGCGACGCCGGTCATGACAATCTCCACGCCGGACCGAATCGCTTACGAGCCATTTCAGATGCAGCCCCGGGACCAGCTCCTTCCAGTCCTCACGAAACTGCGCGAGGAAGCCCCGGTCTACCGCACCGGGTCAGACATGTGGGTCGTTTCCCGGTACGCGGACGTTAAAAACATCATCAAGAGTCCACACCTTTTCTCCTCGAGGCCAAACGCCAGTGAAGGCACGGCGTTCCCCGTTGAGGCAGCCGACAACCCGGAGCAGTTGCAGCAGCTCATGGCGCTCATGGCAGGCTTCCCAGCGGAGATCGACGTCCAGGAGCTGACGCAGGCGCGCACCATCAACGGAGCCGACCCGCCGGACCACTCCCGCATGCGCCGCATCGTCAGCCGGGCGTTCACCCCGGCGCGGATCGCGCAATTGTTCCCGGCAATCGACGCCATCGTCGACGAATGCCTGGAGGGCATCGACAATTCGGATTCGTTCAATGTCGTGCGGCAGCTCGCGATCCCCCTTCCGACACAGATAATCGTCGACCTTCTGGGCCTCGGTGACGGGATGCGCGACCAGGTCAAGAAATGGTCCGACGACTTCGTCGACGCGGCCATCGGGGATGCCCGCGGCACGGCGGAGGGCGCTGCGATGGCAATGCGCGTTTTCCAGGAGTTCAGTCTATTTGTCGCGCCGCTCATCGAGCGGCGACGGGAAGATCCGCAGGGTGACATCATCAGCGCGATGGTGCAGTTGATGAGCGACGAGACGTTGAACACCGCCGAGGCGCTCATGATGGCGATCACCGTCATGGTGGGGGGCAATGAGACGACCACCAGCCTGATCGGCAGCACCGTCGTGGAGCTGTGCAACAACCCCGACCAGCTCGCGCTGCTCAAGGCTGACCCGTCGCTGCTGCCCGGCGCCGTCGACGAGGCCAACCGGCTGACCAGCCCGATCCAGTTCATGTTCCGTGAGGCGCTCGCGGACGTGGAGATCGCCGGGACGACCATCCCGAAGGGTGCCATCGTCGTCCTGCAGATGGCGGCGGCCAACCGCGATCCGGCCGAGTTCGACGATCCCGACGAGTTCAGGATCGATCGGCCGCAGGGACGCAACCTCTCCTTCGGCCACGGCATCCACTTCTGCCTGGGTGCCCATCTGGCCACCGCCGAGGTCCGCTCGGCGGTCGGCAAGCTGCTGCCGCACCTGGACCGGTTCGAACTCGACACGGCGACCCTGCAGCTGAACCCGAGCATGCTGCACCACGGCTACCAGAACATCGACCTGCGCGCCCGGTCCTGAAGGGCCTGAAGCGGTGCCGGCCGGCGTCGCCGGCCGGCACCGCTTCAGGTCTCATGTTCACCGCCGTCGTCCTGCTGGCGGTGTTCCCGCTGGCCGGCTTCCTCGTGTCGGCCGCCCTGCTGACGGGGTCGGTCGGGGACGGGTCAACGGACCGTCGGCGCCGGCTCGCGCATGACGTAGAGGCCCCTGTCCACGTCGACCAGCAGGGTGCCGTACGGACCGTAGATGACCGCCGTGACGTCGTAGCGGTACTGGTGGAACGCCCGCTTCGCCTCCACGTTGCGCTCGTTCACCTCGCTCATCTCGGCCGCGTGGGCTTCGCCGTCCTCGCGACCGACGCCGAAGCCGTCCCCGTTCCAGCCGAGCTTCTTGATGCCGCCGGTACGCTCGCCGGTCTGCGGGCCGAACGAGAACTCCCAGCCCGAGGAGGAGTCACCCTTGTTGATCGGGCCCGCCTCGTTCTGCTGGTACCGCCGGGCCTTCTGCTCGAAGGCGAGCGGCCGGCCGTCCTTGTCGACGTAGAACTCCGCCCGCCGGAGGTCCAGCCCGAGGGTGACGTCGGTGCCCGGAACCTGGTAGCGGTGTTCGAGCAGCGGCTCGAGGCGCGACCGCAGCATCATCTCGGACGCGTGGTGCGCCATCAGGCGGTCGAAGTCGCTGCCCCCGGGCACGCCCGGCACCCGCCAGGCGCCGTCGGCACCCAGGTCCAGGCCCTGCCGCAGCCGTGGCGGCTGGGTGGTCAGCGCCGCCCAGCGTTCGAACTCCCGGGCCACCCGGTGCAGCCGCCACGGATGGACGTTGCGGTCACCGACCAGGACGTCGTTCAACCGGGGCCGGGTGGCGCTGGGCTCCGCCCACCGAGGTACCGGCCGACCGGCCGAGGCCGGGGGCGGGGTCGGGGGCGGGGTCGAGGCCTGCCAACTGCCCGGCTGTTCGGCCGTCGGCCGGGTCAGGTATCGCGGCACGACGAGCCGGACGTCCCCGGCGACCTGGATCTGCTCCTGCCAGCCGATCCCGGGCAGGTTGTCCCAGAGGTCGCGGACCGACCGTTCCAGGTTCGGCTGCCAGAGGCCGGCGAGCCAGGCGCCCCCGAACAGCACGTTGCGCACCGAGTCGAGCACGTACGTGACCGCCTGGGGCATCTCCGTGGTCAGCGTCATGTCGATGGTGAAGTCCAACGGGTACTCGACCTCGTGCGACTTCTTGGGTCCGGTCCGGAAGATGTCCTTGGACTCGGACTGCGTGCCGCGTTCACTGGACTTCGCGCTCTCCTGCCCGTAGTCACCGTGCCCGCCGAGGACGCTGCCCTCGTCGTTCAACGCGGCCCGGCCGGAGAGGTTGACGAGTCCGCCCCACGACGCTCCGTAGCTTGCCGTGTTGGACTGGGCGTCGTGCGTCTCCCCCCGCAGGGTGAGGCTGACCTGCTCGCGGGGGCGGTCGCTCGACTGCGCGGCCGACGGGGTGGCGCTGACCCGCACCCACAGGTACTGCGTGGTGTGGTAGGGCGTGGGCACCGGGAACCAGCCGTACACGCCCTCGCCGGACAGGGGAAGGTACTGCGTCTCCAGGTGGCGGGAGGAGAACCGCTTCACCAGCGCGCGTCGTAGGTGGTCGGGGATACCCTCGCCGGAGGCGAACAGGCCACGCTGCCGCAGCCGTTGCAGGATCGTGTCCAGCACCGCGTTGGCCCGCAGCCGCTCGGGGTGCCCCACGGCGGGCAACAGCTCAGGATCGATGATCTCCCGCGACGGCGCCGGGCCGGCCGCCTGCGGCCGGGGACGGTACAGCCCCAGATCCTCGGCCGCGCGATCGGTCAACAGGAGATCCACCGCGTCGTCGGCGTCCAGGTAGACGGGTTCGGTGGCCGTGGTCTCGCCGCCTCGGGTACGCAGGGCGGTGACCTCGAAGACCACCCGGCCGTGATAGGCGTGGACGACGTCGTTGTAGGTGGCCCGGGTGATGTCGATGGCGCCGTAGTCCCTACCGTCCGAGCCGCCGAACGACACCCCGCCCTCGACGTACAGGCCGCCCCCGACACGGCCGCGCTCGTGGGCCTTGTCCGAGCCGCCCCGGTCCGGGCCGTCGCTGTCCGGGCTGTCGCTGTCCGGGCCGATCTTCTTCGCGGCGGTCGCGTGGTTGAGATACTGGCCCCCGACTCCGGCCTTGCCGCCGAGGCTGAGTGCGTTGCTCGTCCCGGCGGCATGGCTGATCGCCGACTGCCGGTACTGCTCGAGTTCGACACCGTCCGCGCTGTCGATGCCGTCGCTGCTGTACTGGTACGTCAGGCCCGCCGCGAAGAACCGCTCCCGGATCCGGACGGTCTGCTGGTACCCGTCGTGGGCGGGCAGTCGCAGCTCCCACCCGTGCTCCTCGACCGCCTCCGGGAACCCGGCGGCCAGTTCCGAGCCGGCGCCGAGATCGAAGATCGCGTCGGGCCAGTTCACCGGCTCGTCGAACCACTCGTCGGGCAGGCCGTTCACCTCCTGGTACAGCCGCGCCGCAGTGGCGGGCAGCTCGGGCACGTACCGGAAGGCCGCGAACATGCCGGCGCTGCCCTGGACCTCCAACGGCAGGTGCGGCGGCCGGCCGGCCGGTGCCCACGCGGAGTCGGGTCGCGGGCTCGTGCGGGTCACGCCCGCGCCGTCGAGCTGCGCCGTCGTGACGGTCCGCTCCTCGCCGGTGCGCGGATCACGCGGCACGTGCTCGACCGGCACCGCGATGTGGGTCGCCACCTCGGCACCGTGTCCGGCGCCGACCAACCAGGTCTCGCGGGGTCCCCAGCCGCTCTCCGTCTGCGCACGGATCACCACCTCGAACGCCGTACGGTAGCGATGGTCGACGACGTCTCCGAGGGTCTCGGTCCGGCGGTACTCCTGCACCACCTGGCTGAGTTCGTGCTCCTTCGACCGGGTGTGCTCCGCCGTCACGCCGAGTCGTGGGAAGAACACCCTCCCCTGGAGTTCCGTCCCGCTCTCCGGCGTCTGCCCGTCCCGGTCGGACTGCTCGACGGTGCCCACCGGCTTGGACACCCGACCGCCCAACCGGCCGCTGACGCTGCCCTCGGTCGACCGGGAAGCCGACGTGGTGGCTCCGGTCAACGCACGGGCGTTGACCGTCATCGGGTATTCCGGACTGTCCAGCAGTTCCCGCCGGTGCTCGGTCACCAGGATCTGGTACCGCTCGCCGCCGACCCGCACGGTGAACTTCTTCCCGGCCTGCGTCCGCGTCGGATCGGCCTCCATCGCGGCCCGGCCCACCTTCGCCAGGACGGTGCGGCGCGCCACGGCGCCGATGTCGGCGCGCCCCGACTTCTGTCGCAGCACCGACTCCACCAGGTCGGCGACCTGTTCCGACCCGGGCATGTTCGCCGCGATCCCCAGACCCTGGCCGCGCCGCATCGCCAGCGCCAGCGGCTCGCGAGGCGCCGGGCCGGCGGGCGGCACGTAGGGCTGCCGCGCCTGCGGCGCCCAGAGCACCGGCGGCGACAACCGGACGGCGATCTCGTCCGCCGGGGTCGGAGCCGGTGCCGGGGTCGCGGCGGCCGGCGTGATCAGCGCCCGTGGCCGCCCCGTGCCCGGCCCACCGAACTCCGGGGTGAAGACCGTCCCGAAGACGCTGCGCTCGAACTGCTGCGCCTCGCTCACCGGCACGCCCAGCTCCGCCACCACCCGCCGGGTCACCGGCGCCACCGTAGCATCGCCGTGCGTGGTCAACGTCAGGTCGAACACCACCCGGTAACGCGCCTGGTCCTCCCTACGGGTCAGCACCGTGTGGTTCAGTGCCTTGCCGCCCACCTCCAGCGCGGACTCGCGTTCGGACTCGCCGCCCAAGCCGAACGAGAAGCCACCGGCCGTCTTGTCGGCGGCCTCCTCCCGGCCACCCGGGTCGGCCGCCGCGTTAGTCAGTCCGAGGACCACCGCGTCCACGTCGAGGCCGGCGCCGCTGGTGTCCGACACCTCCTCGCCGGAGGTCGCGATCACCCCGAGGTCGTCCCGGACCGTGACGCCCTCGGTGATCCCCACCAGCTGCAACTCCCGCATGACCGCCTTCGTGTCGACGTAGCCGCGGAACCTGCGGAACGTGAGCCGCTCGTCGATCGTGTCCGTCATGTCCCCGTTCGACAGCACCCAGCGACTACGGTTGCGCGTCGTGCGCTCGTTGAGCAGTTGGCGGGTGACCTTCGCGGCGATGCTCGCCGCGGTGTCGGCCGGCAGGGCAGCCGTCAGTGCCTGGTGCCAGCCGGTCACGAGTGGGGTCAGGTCGATCGCGTTGAGCACGTCCCGGGCCTGCGACGTCGACCGTGTCGGTGGCTCGGGTGGCGACGGCGCGAGCGGGGCCGCCGGGTTCGGCGCGGCGCTGCCGTCGGCGTACAGGGTGGGCAGGGAGATGTCGAGGAGGCCGGTCTCAGCCGGCACCGACGCCCGTCCCCACTCGACGCCGTTCACGAAGACCTGGAAGGACACTCCGCTGGTGAACGACGTCGACTGGGTCACGTACATCTTCCGGCCCCAGATGACCCGGGTCTCCCGGGACATCGCGTGCTCGCGCTCGCTCTTGATCGACACAGACGGGAGGTTCGCGATCAACCTGGACGCGTGCCCGGTCGAGAGGTCGAAGGTCTCCTCCAGCCCACCGTCGGTCTTCCGTCCGCTGGACACGGACGTGCCGTCGCCGACCTTGGTCGAGCCGAACGAGACCCCGTACACCCGCGCGCCTCCGGAACTCCCGGCGGGCGACGGTCGCGGACCGTACGGCACGGGACGGATCCACACCAGTCGCCCGCCGGCGCTGAGGGTCACCCCGGAGAACAGCACCTGCTCCCAGCGCTCCCGGTGTTCCTCGACCGCGCGGGAGTCCGCCGGATCCGGTGCCGTCAGCAGCGCGTGCAGCGCCGCCGACACCCGTGAATGGATGGCTGCGGTACCCAGGTCCAGCCAGTCGTCCGGGCCCAACTCGATGTCGTCGGCGGCCCTGGTCGGCCACCCGGACGGCAGGTCGTCCATCAACTGCGCGACGGTCTCCGCCACCTGCTGCGGCGTCAGGTGCCGCACCGCCGAGACACTCAGCTCACCGAGGGCACCGGCGGCGAAGTACCACGGCGTCGCCGGCTCGACGTCCCTGGTCGTCCCCGTGGCCCCGGTCCGAGCGGCGTCGGCCCGGTCCCGCTCCTCGACCGCACGCTCCCAGGCCGTACGCGCGGCGGACGCCGCGTTCCTGGCCCGGTCGACCTGCCCCTGGTGGCGGTCGACGTTCTGCTGCAACCGGGCGCGTTCCGCCGTACGCGCCGCCGCGTCGACCGCGTCCCTCAGCTCGGCCTGACGCCACGTCTCCGCCTGGCGCTCCGCGTCGTCGGCGTGCTCCCGCTCCGCCTCGACGCGCTCGCGTTCCGCCTCGACCGCACGCAGGTCGGCCCGCTGCCGCTCGTCCTCCTGCCGCCGCGCGTCCTCGTCCGCCCGGACCCGTTCGGTCTCCGCCAGTTCGGCCTCCCGCCGGCCCTCCGCCCACTGCCGCTGCGCCTGCTCGGCCAACTGGTCGTCGGCGCGCTGCTGGTCCTGCCAGGTCCTCGCTGCGGCCTCGGCCAGTTCGCGCTCCCGCGCGCGCCACTGCGCTGCCGCGGCGGCCACCTGCCGTTGCTGCGCACGCTCCGCCGCCAGGTGCTGCTGCCCGGGGTCCTGGTCCGCCGCCTGTCGACGCGACTCCTCCGCCGCGGCGTGCGCCTCCTGTTCCTGACGTCGTTGCTCTTGCCGGTCGGCCTCCGCCCGCGCGGCATCGCGGACCGCCTTCCGGGCCGCCAGTGCCCCCTGTACGCCCTGCCACGTGTCCCACCGGGCCTGCTCGTCCCGCCGGGCCTGTTCGCGTGCCGCTGCCCGCTCGCGTGCCTCCTGATCCGCCACCAGGCGCTGGGCCGCCCGCGCGGCCGCCTCCTGCCGGGCCACCTCCCGTTCGCCGGCCCACTGGTCCGCGCGCTGCTCGGCAGCCACCCGGGCCGCGTTCCGCTGCCGGCTCCGCTCCGCTGCCCGGTCCGCCGCCGCTGCCTGGCCGACCTGCAACGCCTGCAGGCCGTCCGTCCACTGCTGTGCCGCCGTCCGCCAGTCCGCCTCCCGGCTGGCGGCGTCCTGCTCCAGCGCCTGCCGCGTCCGGTCCGCCGCCTGCACCGCCCGTTCCAGCAGCTTCTGCGCTGTCCCGCGCTGCCGTTCCAGCTCGGCCACCCGGTCCTGTGCCCTGGTGAGCCGTTCCCACGCCGCACGCTCCGCCGCCTGCGTCTCGTTTCCGTCAGTCAGCGCCTGTGCTGCGGGCGCCGGCGGCATGGCCGCGCGGGCCTCGACCTGACGCGCCACGGCCTCCCGCGCCGACGACAGCTCGCTCCGGGCTGCGGCGAGGTCGGTCTCGACGGCAGCGGTCCTGTCCCGGATGGCGGCCAGTTCCCGGGTCAGCCGGTCGACCTCTGGCGTGCTGCCGGCCGGCGTCGCCGCCACGTCGCCGCCATCGGCGGGGCCGGCCGCCGTGGAAGGCGCTGGGGCGATTCCCGCGCCGGCACCGGCCAGATCCTCCCCTGCCGGAACCGTCGCGGTCGCGTCGTCTCCCGCCGTCGAGGACGCCCGCGGCACACCCACCCCGTCGGTCGTCGCCACGAACCGCACCCGGCCCGGTCGGGCGGGCCCTCGGGCCAGCCCACCCTCCTGGCCGTCGAGGAACACCACCTTCCCGTCGTCGGTCCGCACCACGTTGACCGCGTGTGAGATCCGGTCGCCCTCACCCGTCACCACCATCACACCACGGGCCCCCGGCGCCGCGGCTTCCATCACCTCCATCACCGCCGCGTAGTCGGCCGCCTCCACCAGCGGTCGGCCCGCGTACCGCTCCAGCCATGCCACCGGGCTGGCCTTCTCCGGCGGCACCTGGTGCCCGACCCCAGCAGCCAACGACAGGTCGGTGCCGATCGCCGCCAACACGCAGTTCGTCTCGAACTGCTGCCCCCGGCCCCGGTACGGGTTCACCCCGCCCAGCCACGGGAACCGACTCAACGCCTCGGCCTGCGACAACCCACCCGGCAGCAACTCGTCTCCCGTCGCCCGGCCGGCCAACCCGGCGGACGCCGGATGCGGGGACGGGACATGGACGACGACGTCGGCCCGGCGGAGGTCGTCGGCCTCCGTGACCCGGTCAGCGACGGTGTCGCCCAGGTCACGACCCTGAGAGTCCGAGGTGAGCACGATGTCGGCGGCCGTCACGTCCTGCCCGCCGTCGAGCAGCGTGGTCAGGTCCTGGGCCAGGTGCCGACTGAGGACGTCGCTGACGCTGTTTGCCCGTTCCCGCCCGGTGGCCACCGCGCTACCAGGCCACAGGCGGGTGCCGTTGCCGTATCCGGTGACACCGATAGTGGGCATGGGAAGGCCGTTGTCGTGCCGCCATACCGCGATCTTGCTGGTCTGCCGCGAGACCGAGCGCAGCTTGTTGAGTTCGACCGGTCCCGGAGTCTTGGACCCTGCATCGAAGCTGATCCGCATCGGCTCGGGAACGGTGGAGCCGCCGACGACGACGGTGGTGAGTGGGTTGGTCAGCGGATCCGACACGGCGGCGGCGTCGTAGAGCACCGCCGTCTGCTCGTGGAAGGTCTCGCCGGGGCGCTGGCTGAACATCTTGAAATGCCACATGTCGCTCGCCCGCGGCAGATCCATCAACCTCGCCATCGCGGCGCGAGCGGACTGCCACGCCACCGCATCAGACCCGGCCGCCTCGGTTCCCGACTTCTCGACGATGGCGAGTGCCTCTGCCAGGTCCAATCTGCGTTGCAGCGCGTCGACGACCCGGGGGTCGCCGCCAGCATCCGCCACCGCCTGCTCAAGCGTCGCCTTGACGGTGTCGAACCGACCGCGATACGCGGTCAGTGTTCGTTCGATCGCCTCGTCGACGGCACGTCTGCGGTCACCGACACGGGCGTAGTTCTCCAAGGTGATCTGGGTCTTTCCGTCGGCGCTCTGCGCGACGACCGCAGCGAAGTGGTAGCCGTAGGCGTTGGCGACCGTGCCGCCACGGGCGAAGTCAGTCGTCATCGAGGCTTCGCCGTCGGCACCCTGAGACATGATGGTGCTGGTGGCGTAGGCCTCGCCGATCCTGGGCCAGGCATGTTCGTTGATGCCGATCCGCCTCGCGACCTGGCTGAGTCTGGCGTGCTCGGCGCGGCTCCCCCAATCGTTCCGGAGCGCCGCACCGTACGCGGCACCAGGAAGTGGGGGTTGTGTGCCGCCGCCGGTCAACCGTCGGTCGGCCGCGATCCTGGCCGCCGCCCATGCCGGGTCGACGGCGGCGAGGGGGAGGTCGCCGGCAGCGACGGCAGCCACCCCCTCGGCGAGATGATGCACACCCAGCAACTCGCGCCCGTTGCCGGCGTCGGTCTCCGCCAGGAGGGTCTGGCCCTCGGCTCGGAACACCATCCCGTCGGGTACGCCACCGAGGACGACGCCCGCGAACTCGACGCAGACGTCCGGCGGGGGGTTGTCGAAGTCCGCGCTCACCTTGCGGAGCGTCACCGGTCGGCCACCGTGGTCGACCGTGACGGTGACGGCACTGTCCACCGTCAGCCTGACGTTGGCCCCGGCCCTCGCCAGCCCGCGCCGTGCCGCGTCGATGACCTCGTCGGTCGCGTAGAACTCCGTCGCCTCGGTCACCGGGCGGGCGCCGCTGACCGATGCGATGCCGTTGATGGCGAGCGTGCCGTCGTCGGACAGCCGCAGCGGTGGATGCCTGTGGGTGACCACCTGTTGTGCCGGAACGTGCGCGGGAAAGTCCGCCTCGGTGGGCCGGCTGTCCGGGCTGGTGCTGACGACTCTGAGCTGCTGGTACGACCGCAACGGAGCCCTGACCTGACCCGCGCTCGGGCCGCCGGACGATGCCTCGAGCTGGTACACGCTCGTCGTGTTGGGCCTCGGCCGGGGGTGCGGCAAGGGTGTTTTCGTCAGCCGCGGCCGTTCGACCGTCGGCGTGCTTCCGGTCGGCGTCGCGTCCGCCGTCGCGGATGACGTGGCGCCGCCACCTCCGATCGTGGCCGTCCGCCCCTCGGCGTCGACCGGACTGCCGGGGTCGGCCGGCGGGGGCCATTCCTCCGGTACGGCATCCAGCCTGGGCGAGTAGTCGGATCCGAGCGGGCTCGGATTCGGGTCCTCCGGGAACGGGCCGGGCTCGGCGTCGGTCTGGTCCAGCGCGGTGTTGCGCCGGGTCGGGGGCACGAGAATGCTGGCGATCGAGCCGGACAGGCTGCCAGCCGCCGTGCCGGTGTTCGCCCGCGAGAGGCCGGTGGTGAGATCGACGAACGAAGATCCACTATCCGAGGTCGCCTGGTTGTTCTGCGCGTACTCGAGTACGGCCAGCATCTGGTCCAGTCGGGCCAACGGGTTGTCGGCGGTCTGGCTCTCCCGCGCCATCGACAATTTTCTGGTGAGGCTCTCCGGGCTCTCGTCGACATCGGGTTGGTTCGCGTCCGACACCACGAAGATGTATTTGCTGTCCTTCCGTTCGATCGGCGGGAGCTCGGGAAGCGAGTCCTGTAGCCCGATCCGGTTGTACTCCTCCCGGCGGTAGGTGAGCTGCTCGTAGAGCTGTTGCTGGCGCATGTCGAACGTCTTCGAGGTCTGGCCCTTCTCGAGCTTCGGAACCCGCTCGTCGTAGGACCCCTGGGAACGGACGACGTACACACCCGCCTTCTCGATTGTGTTGTCGTCGACAAACTCCCAGGCGACGACCCGAAGGCCCTCGATCTCGCGCCGGTCGACCTTCTCGAAGAGGATCTTCGCCTCGGTGTTGTGCAGGACGCTCGGTACCATCACCCCCCGGTACACGTGGGCGTCGATCATCCCGTCGGTGACTGCCACGAGCTGGTGGGAGAACTGTTCCCACATCCGGTTGAAGCCGGGCGGGTAGTTGAAGAAGCTACCGGTGCCGAGCATGATGTTGTCGAAGATCTGCCCACCGGGCGTCGCCTCGAGCATCCGGTTGCCGTTCTGCTCGGTGATCCGTTCGGCGACGGCGGGGCCGATCTTGCCCCAGAGGGCGAGCTTCGACCGGAACTGCTGGGCGGCTTCCCGGAACTGGTCGTCGAAGTCGCTGTCGTGCTGGTGGTTGAACCACCACTTGGCCGGGACCGAGAACGCGTAATTGTTCGCCATCAACTGCGCGAACGGGGCGACCCGGTCAGAGCCGAACCGCTTGTCGACCTTGGCGTTGATCTCGTCGTTGGTCCGGCCCTTAGCCTTCATCCGGAGCTCGAGCTCCATCTGTTTCTTGAAGTCCTCGTAGGCGGCTCTCAGTTCGGGGTTGTTCCACAGCTTGTCGTAGCGGGACATGCGGTACTCGATCTTGCGCCAGTCTTCCTCGGCCTGCCGGAAGTCGATCGTCGAGCCCTGCGCGGGGAGGTCCTCGGACGAGGAACTCTCCGGCGAGGGCATCTGACCGGGGGAATGCGGCGACGCATGGGCAGCTTCGTCCATCCCAGCCAGATCTGCTGTTTCCGGGACGTTCACGGTCGCGGCGTCCGCCACCCCCGCCGGCGGACGCGGGACACCCACACCATCGGTGGTCGCCACGAACCGCAACCGACCAGGCTCCACCGGCCCCCGAGCC
>NZ_MUYZ01000001.1:0-120858 GCF_003013775.1 Micromonospora sp. MH33 | reverse complement strand
ACCATGTCATCGACCATCGCTGTCACGAAACGTAGATCATGCCGCAGCTACCGCACCGTCCATCTGAGACACGCCCTAACTCGATCGCGTGTGCGCCAGGAGGTCTTGTGCCACCCGCAAGAGCGTCAAAGCCGGCGCACTTATCGCAGCCTCAGCGATCATCCGCGTGAAATCAGCGGTGATCACCGATCCCGTCGAATCGGTGGGCACTCGCACCTCAACATCCGGGACGCGGAAACTGTCGTCCAGATTCGAGGTGATGGTGTCCACGTCGCGGTAGACGTCGTCGGAGCGCTCGGCCTGCACTCGAACTCGGCGGATCAGCCCTTGCAGGGTCACGGCGTTCAACGCGAAGCGGCCCAGCGGTTCTGCCAGGTCATCCCATCGCGCGGCCGGCGACTCCTTGCGCCCAGACAGCTTCCGCCGGTCGCTGGTTAGATGGATGATCCAGGCTCCTTCAGCGAGGGCCAGCATGCGCCCGTGGATCCGCCACCCGGCGCTCGTCCTCTCGGCACCCTCCTCAAGCGAGTCAACATTTAGCCCGGCGCTGGATCTTGCGGCGAACCAGTTCCCCAGGTTGGGGACGACAAGTCGGGTCAGGTCGAGGTCGGTAAGACGCTCCGCCATGTCCTCGAGCCGCTTAAGGGAGATCATCGAACCCACGTAGCCCCAAAAGCGGGGGTCGCCGGTCACATCGCTGCGGGAGAGCAGGTAGGGCAGTACGACCATGAGTTCGGCCTCCGACAGGATGCCGCCAACGACCCGCCCTCAACGGGCGGGCGAGGATCGCAACACGGCGTGCTGGAGTACGTACGCGCGGAAAGCGGCGCCGGGCTGCGCCCGCCTTCAACGGCGGGCGAGGATCGCAACGCGTCGCCGGGGCCGCGCACGGTCGGCCGGTTCGTGGTGCTGCGCCCGCCCTCGACGGCGGGCGAGGATCTCAACGAGCACGACGGCACCCTGTGGGCGCTGTACCGGGGTGGCTGCGCCCGTCCTCGACGGCGGGCGAGGATCGCAACCAACGGGCAACGGCCAGGCCGGCGGTGTCGGCCAACGCTGCGCCCGCCCTTGACGGCGGGCGAGGATCGCAACTACGGCCACGACGACATGCGGCGGGCGTGGGGCGGCATTGACGGCGGGTGGGGATCGCAACTCGTATCGGCGGTCGGTGACGGCGCCGTCGCCCGCGACGCTGCGCCCGCCCTCAACGGCGGGCTGTCGGCTCCGCCTGGAAATTTCAGCCGGCGTTGACACGGGCGAGGATCGCAACCACGCCGACGGCGGCGCTGCGTTCGGTGCCCTGACCAGCTGCGCCTGCCCTCGACGTCGGGTGAGGATCGCAACATCGTCTGGGCAGCCTGGGCAGCCTGGGCAGCCTGGGCAGCCTGGGCAGCCTGGGCAGCCAGGGCAGCCAGGGCAGCCAGGGCCGACCAGGGCGACCAGGGCGACCATGTCGACGGGTTGCTGCGCCCGCCCGCGGCGGCGGGCGAGGATCGCAACGACGCGGTGATGGAGCGGATGACGGGTGCGGCCACGAGGCTACGCCCGCACTTGACGGTGGGCGAGGACCGTAACCACGGGGCGTCAATGCTCGGTGAAGGGCAATTGTCCCCCGCTGCGTCCGCCCTCGCCGGCGCGCGAGGACCGCAACCACCTCAAGGACCCCGCGGATGGAGCACGTGGGACGGGGCTGCGTCCGCCTCGACGGCGACCGGACGTCTCCGATGAAGGCGGCGGCGTGGTACCTGCCATCTGGGGGTTGCCCCCGGGAAGCGTCGAGGAGCTGGCATCCTCTCGGCGGCTCACACGGTTACGATCAGCGACCTGATGCATCCACGGTGTGGCACCAAGCCATTTCAGGCCGCCTGTTCCCTAACCGGGGCAGACGCAGCCGGCCGTCACGAGATTGGGGATCGCACGTGTCTGACATGAGGCCTCTTTGGGCGCATAGCCCCGCTTCTGGTGGTGGCCCGTGGCATGCGCTTTCGGATCATCTTCGGAGCACTGCCGAGCTCGCACGGCTGTTTACTGCACCTTTCGGCGGAGGTGATGTGGCCTACTGGCTGGGCGCGCTCCACGACGTGGGCAAGGCAGCCTGTGCGTGGCAGGACAAGCTCGCTGCTGTCGCGGCCACCGGCGCTCCCGTCGGTATCGACCATAAGGCGCTCGGAACGTCGGTGGCGAACGAACGTGGACTGGGCGGGTTCGCCAACGCGATCTTCGGTCACCATGGCGGATTGATCGATACACCTCGCCTACTTCCTACGATGCGGCGCAAGTTGGCTGATGCACCAGCGAACGTCACCTCCGCGCAGGCGGAACTAGCCAGGCTGCTGCCGGACCTGCCGGAGAAGCTCGGCCATTTTGTACCCGATCGGTGGCGTTCCGATCCGTTGGTGGGAGAGATGGCGCTGCGGTTGTGCTACAGCGCTGTGGTCGACGCAGACAGCCTGGATACCAGCGCCCACTTTCAAGGCTTGGCTGAACCTCGGGTTCGCCCCGCTGCGGACTTCGAGCACCTCTACAAGTTGTTCGAGCAGCGTCGGCGTACCAATCTGTCTGGCCGGGCGGCTACGGCGATCGGGGGGCTGCGGGAGCAGGTCTACGCGGACTGTCTCGCGGCGGCGGACCGGGATCGCGGCGTGTTCCGTCTCGGTGCGCCGACGGGGGCCGGCAAGACGTTGGCGAGCGGCGGGTTCGCGCTGCGGCACGCGGCCAAGCACGGCCTGCGTCGGGTGATTGTGGCAGTTCCTTTCCTGACGATCACTGAGCAAAACGCCGCTGTGTACCGTCAGATGCTCGATGGGGACGACGCCGAGCTGATGGTCCTTGAGCACCACAGTCAGGCCGACTTCGACGACCTGAGCGCTGGCCGATGGGCGCGGTTGGCCGCGGAGAACTGGGATGCTCCCTTCGTCGTTACCACGTTCGTCCGACTCTTCGAGTCGCTGTACGCGCGCAAGCCGTCGGCGATGCGCCGGGTGCACCGGCTGGCCAACTCGGTAATCGTGCTGGACGAGGTGCAGGCGCTGCCGTACCCGATGCTGGCGCCGATTCTCGATGGGCTGCGGCTGCTCGTGCAGCACTTCGGCGCGACGGTGCTGCTGTCGTCGGCGACGCAGCCGAGCTTCTGGGCCTTGAAGGAGTTTCAGGGCGTTCCGTGCGTCGACCTGGTGCATGACACTCCGAAGCTGGTCAGCGACCTACGACGGGTGCGGTATGAGTGGCAGCTTGACCCGAAGCCGACGCTGGCTGATATCGCCGGTGAAGCCGCGACGCAACCGGCAGCGCTGGTCGTGGTCAACACAACCGCGGACGCGAAGACGGTGTTCGAGCAGTGGCGTGACGCTGAACCGAGCGGCGTGGTCTGGCACCTGTCCACCCGCATGTGCCCGGCCCACCGGCGGCGAGTGCTTGAGGCAGTACGGCTGCGACTCTCTCGGGGCGAGCGGGTCTTGCTCGTAGCCACGCAGTTGATCGAGGCGGGCGTGGACGTCGACTTCCCCGTGGTCTTTCGCGCGATGGCGCCGGCCGACTCGATCCTTCAGGCGGCCGGGCGTGCGAACCGTGAAGGGCGGATGCCCGATGGTGGCCGGGTCGTGGTGTTCGCGCCGGCGGACGGCGGGCAACCGCCCACGTACGCGACCTTGGTGGGCTGCACGCAGCGCCATTTCGGGCCTGGTAACGAAGGGGCCGAACCGGATGACTCTGATGTGCTGGGACGCTACTACGAAGACGTGTACGCCACGCTGAATCTCGCCGACGCCCAGCACGTTGGCCAACTCATTCAACAGGCCCGTCGGCGATGGGAGTTCGAGACTGTGACGGACGGGCCGATGAATGCCAGCACCGGCCAGCGTGAGCAGAAGTTGGCCTTCCGCATGATCAGCGACGAGGGCATTAGCGTCGTGACTCCGCAGGGCGCCAAGACGCTGAAACTGCGCCAAGATCTGGAGCGACTGATCGAGGAACTCCGCCGGGCACCCATCCCAGACCTGGCAAGCCTGCGCTGCCTGCAGCCCTACACGACGAGCCTTCATCCCAGCGTCCTTCGACGCCCTGGGGTGATGGACTCGCTACGGCCGATCATCGGCAGCGGTTCGGCGCGGCAAGGCATGCTCGTCGAGTGGACTGGCGGGTACGGCGGCGCCACGGGCATCGACCTCGACCCAGGGCCGGAGCAGTTCGTCATCTGAAAGGTGGGCGGATGGGTCCGGGTAAGCGCGAGAGCATGGCGCTTACCCGGAGCCCAACTTTCACTTGATGAGCTTGTTGATGCCTCCTGCCGCGATGATGCCGGCAAGTACCCCGGCGGCAACGCCCTGTGCTGCACCGACGATGATGCCCACGGCTGCGCTGAGACCAATGATGACGACCCAGCGGACGGGAAGCAGTTCGGCTTCCTGTGGCCCATGGTCCTGGGTGTGTGGCCTGCGGTCGGGGTTTTGCTCTACTGTCATCCAGTTCCTCTCGGCCTCAACTCAGGGGTAGGGGATCAGGCGGTCCGCTGTTGGCGCAGCGGACCGTCGTTGTCTCCAACGACGGATGCGCCCGGCTCCGCGGGCGACCCGCGTCGAGCCCGACTGTTGTATATCGAGAATGGACGGTTGGTCAAGCCCTCAGGTGCTGAGCCGGACTCCGCCCGGCTCAGCACCTGAGGAAGTCAGCTACACTGCCCTCGCACCTCGTGTCGGGGTGCCGGCAGCGTCGCGTGGCGCTGAGGATCGCAATCTCAGGTGCTGGCCGGGAGGCGTTCGTAGCGTTCGGCATGGATCGGATCATCCGATCCATGCCGGACAGCTTCGCTGGATTGCTGAGTCGGGTAGTTGATCAAATGGTTGTTTTGTCGTACCGATCGTGGATCCTCACACGCGTTGTGCGAGGGGTCCGCAGGGCTCGTGGTTCGGTGATTCCTCGTTCAGGTGTTCGGTTCGCTTCGCGAGCCTGAGGCAGGGGAGTTTGTGGGTGACGACGGACGTGGTCAACGGGCTGACTCTTAGGCGGAGTGCGGAGGGCGACCGGCCTATCGCGGTGCAGGTCAGTGGTGAGGCGGCGCTGTTCTCCCGGCCTGAGTTGAAGGTGGAGCGGGTCAGCTATCCGGTGATGACGCCTTCAGCCGCGGTGGGGGTTCTGGAGTCGATCTTTTGGAAGCCGGAGATGCGGTACCAGATCGTCGCGATTGAGGTGCTCAAGCCGGTCAAGCAGTTCACGGTGCGGCGGAACGAGACTTCCGACGTGGCGCCGCTTGCCGAAGCGATCAAGGGGTCGCGTCGGGTGGACGCCGCTGCTCACCGGGACCAGCGCAACGCGGTGTGCCTTCGCGACGTGGCGTACCGGATCCACGCTCACATCGAGTTGGCGCCGCATGCTGACAAGCCGGTTGCGGCGTATCGGGATCAGCTGCGGCGTCGGGTGCGTAAGGGGGCGTGTTTTCAGCAGCCGTATCTCGGTACCCGGGAGTTCAGCGCGGACTTCGGCTGGCCGGATGACACGGCGCGGGCGGACGTGAACGAGGAGATCGGCATCATGCTGCTTTCCGTTCACCGGGACGGGACGACTGGGCAGCCTCGGATGGAGTGGTTCGCGGCGCGGGTTGTCGCCGGTGTTCTTTCCGTGCCCGAGCGGGGGATCGAGCTGGCGCTGCCGGTGCAGGGCCAGGTGGTCTAGTGCTGCTGCAACGCCTCGTCGAACATGCGGACACCACTACGGATGTCATCCCGGCGTTCTACGCCCGCAAGCCTGTGCGATGGATGCTGGACATCGACAGCGACGGCGTGCCCCGCGGTGACCTGGTGAACACGGCCGACAAGGACGACCCGAATCGGCGGTTCGGTGCGCCCCGCCTGGTGCCGGCGGTGACCCGCACGGTCGGCATCTCACCGACCCTCGCGGTCGACAACGGCGAGTACGTCTTCGGCTGGCTGGCGGAGGACGCCAAGCCGGCCCGTGTCGCGAAGCAGCATGAGGCATTTCAGGCGCTGATCAAAGACTGGGCGGCGGCCGAGCCGGATGGCCCGGCAGGGGCGATCGACGCCTTCTACCGGAACGGGCATGCCGCAGCGCTTGCGCGTCCGGCTGACTGGGGCAGGGGAGACCTCATCGGTTTCTCCGTCCACGGCGTCTACGCCGCTGACACTCCCGAGGCGCGGAGGTTCTGGGCCGCGGTGGCGGGCGACCGGAAGGGCTCCGGCCGTACCGGGCTGTGTCTGGTCTGTGGGCAGGTGCAGCCCTTGCTGAAGACCGTCCCGCAACAAATCCCCCGGCGATGGCTGCCCGGCGCTACGCAAAACGCCTCCCTGGTCAGCATGAACGAAGCAGTGCACGGCTACGAGCTGCAGAAGTTTCTCACCAACACCCCGATCTGCACTGACTGTGGACTGAAGTTCATGACCGCCCTGACCGGTCTGCTCTCCGACCCGAAGCACAGCACTGCCCTGGCCGGACAGAACGCACGCCTTGCCTGGTGGGTTGTAGGTGGCTCGACCTTCGACCCGTGGGCGATGGTCGAGCAGTTGGACCCCACTCACCTCCAGGCTCTGGTCGCGAGCCCGGCCGCCGGTGTGCGAACGTTCGTCGAGGATGCGTCCAGGTACTGTTCGGTGACCGTCGGCGGCAACGTCGCCCGGGTGGTCGTGCGGGACTGGGTGGAGCAGCCGGTCCGTCAGGTCAAGGACAACGTGCGCGCCTGGTTCGACGACCACCGCATCGTCGACGCGTGGACTGGCGAGGTTGTCCAGATCAAGGTCTCCCAGTTGGCTCGGGCAGCCGGGCGGTTCGAAGCCGGACGCAACGGTGGCCCCGGCACGTGGACCAAGTTCGGCGCCTCCGGCGAACATCGGCCCCCGGACCTGTTCCACCGGCTACTCGGTGCCGCGCTACTCAAACGGCCCCTGCCGCCGAAGCTTCTCAACCATGTCATCAACCGCATCCGCATCGACGGTCGGCTCGATCCCGCACGTGCCGCGCTGATCCGGCTCGCGCTACGCCGCCACCCGACCCTGCCCACGCACGACCGAGAAAGGTTGACGCCGACCTTGAACGTGGACAACCCGACGCGCGCCTACGTGTCCGGCCGCATCTTCGCCGTGATGGACGACCTGCAACGGACCGTGTCCCGGGTCGCCGAGCAGAAGCTGAACACCACATTCGCCGAACGCTACTTCGGCCGGGCCATCGACAATCCCCAGGTCGTCATCGTCGCCGGTCGCCGCAACGTGCAGGCCTGGCTCAAACGCCTCCGCGGACCGCTGCGTCGACCGACGTGGTCGCAGGCGTACGAACGGCGGCTCGACGACCTGTTCGCCCAGCTCGACGCCATCCCGAGCCAGGCGGTCCTGACCGACAAGGCCTACTTCATCCTCGGCTACCACCAGCAGCGGGCCGACATGCGCGCCGAACGAATCGCGGCATCCGCGAACAAGAAGAACACTGACCTGCCCCCAGAGCCCGTCGACGTGGCATCGCCCACCAACCTGGAAGGAAACGACGCATGAGCGCCGCGCACCTGGACCCGAACCGACGCCACGACGCCGTCCTGCTGTTCGACGTCAGCGACGGCAACCCCAACGGGGACCCGGACGCCGGCAACCAACCGCGCACCGACGACGAGACGGGCCAGGGCCTCGTCACCGACGTGGCGATCAAGCGCAAGATCCGAGACACCGTGTCACTGATGCGGGGTGACGACCCGCGCTACGGCATTTTCGTCGAAGCTGGCTTCGCTCTGAACACGCGGATCGAGGAGGCCCTGAAGGCCAATCCCGGCAAAGCCGACCAGGCGCAACAGTGGATGTGTGAGCACTACTTCGACATCCGGATGTTCGGCGGCGTCCTCAGCACTGGCAAGGGAGGCGGCGCCGGCCAGGTTCGCGGCCCGCTCCAACTCACCTTCGCCCGCAGCATCGACCCGATCTTGCCCACTGACCACACCATCACCCGCGTTACCCAGACCCGCCAGGAAGACATCAACAAGGGGGAGAGCACAGAGATCGGCTCGAAGTGGACTGTCCCATACGGTCTGTACCGGGCTCACGCGTTCTACTCCGCCCCCCGCGCCGCGAAGACCGGCGTGACCAGCGACGACCTCGCCGCGCTCTGGCAGGCGATCACGGTCATGTTCGACCATGACCGGGCCGCCACGCGGGGCGAGATGAAACTGTGCGGGCTCTACGTCTTCAGCCACCCCGACGCCTTCGGCGTCGCCCCCTCCGCCGCCCTCACCCAGCGCATCACTCTCAAGCGCACGAACGACGACAAAGCGCCCCGCACCCACACCGACTACACCCGCAACATCAACGATGCGGAACTGCCGGACGGAGTCGAGTTGACCAAGCTCGTCGACCTCTGGCTGTGAATCACACCGACCTCCAGGACAGCGGTGCCACCCTCCGGGAGGTGCCGCTGTCCGCGCTCGAACACTACGACTACTGCCACCGTCAGACCGCCCTGATCCATGTGGAAGGTGTCTGGTCGGAAAGCGCCGACATCGTCCGCGGCGACCTCAGCCACCGCAACGCCGACCTACCCGGCCTGCACCGCCGAGCAGGCCGGACAATTGTGCAGGCGTTGCCCGTCGCCAGCGAGGTGCATGGACTGCGTGGCATCTGTGACGTGGTCGAGTTCATCCAGCCGCAGCCACAAGACGAAGGCCCCCGCCGGGCGACCCCGGTGGAGTACAAGGTCGGACGCTACCAACCCGGCGGCCCGGCCGAGCTGCAACTGGGTGGCCAGGCTCTCTGCTTGATCGAGGCCGGATTCGACGTGCCCGTCGGCTACATCTACTCGGTCGTCGAACGTCGTCGACACCCTGTCACCATCAGCACTGACCTGCTCGACCGAGTCGTCCAGGCAGCACACGAGATCCGGGCGCTGCTCGCCGCGCCCCGCCTTCCGGCAGCCCGCAACGATCGACGCTGCCGTAAGTGTTCACTACGTGACGACTGTCTACCCGAAATCACCGACGGACGCAGCCGCCCGAGCAACCTGTTCACTCCTCGACCTCTGGGACAGTGGCGTGACTGAGCTACTCAACACCCTCTACGTGCAGACACCTGGCACAAGCCTGCACCTCGACGGCGACACCATCCGCGTCTATCACCCCGAACAGACCGGCCGGCGGATACTACCCCTGTCCCGCCTCGACAACCTTGTCCTCTTCGGCGGTGTGACCATCACCGACGACCTGCTGCTGCGCTGCGCCGACGACCGCAGACCGGTCAGCTGGCTGACCGCCAACGGCCGGTTCCGCGCCCGCGTCACGGGCCCCACCAACGGCAATCCACTCTTACGGCGAGCACAACATCAGGCCGCGGAGACAACCACGCGACGCCACGACTTGGCCGTCACCATGGTCGCCGGAAAGATCCATAACTGCCGGCAAGTGCTCCTCCGGACCGCCCGCGACACCTCCGGACATCGGCAGACCGCACTTCGCGCCAGCGCCGAACTCATAGCACAACGCCTCGACCTACTGGCATCCACCACCACCATCGACGAGGTGCTGGGCGTCGAAGGCATCGCGGCACGTGACTACTTCGCTGCCCTGCCCTACCTCCTCAGCGGCAAGGAGTGGCAGCCCACAGGCCGGAACCGGCGCCCACCCACCGACCCCGTCAACTGCCTCCTCTCCTTCCTCTACGGCATGCTCCGAGTAGCCGTACACGGCGCCCTCGAACAGGTCGGGCTCGACCCATACATCGGATTCCTGCACGGCGTGCGCCCTGGCAAACCGGCGCTAGCACTCGATCTGATGGAGGAATTCCGGCCTCTGCTCGCCGATCGTCTCGCGTTGACTCTCCTCAACCGCAAGGAGCTGAACCGTAGCGACTTCGAAGAACTGCCCAACGGCGCCTACCGGCTGACCGACAACGGCCGCAAGGCTGTGCTCAACGCCTGGCAAACCAGCCGACGACGGGCCTGGCCCCATGCACAACTTCAACGCGAAGTACAAGCGGCAATCCTGCCGCTTGTACAGGCACGACTGCTCGCCCGACACCTGCGCGGCGACATCGAGAAATACCGCCCCTGGACGGTCAACTGAGATGGACCTGCTCATCACCTACGACGTCGAGACCGCCACACAAGCCGGCCAGCGACGCCTCCGAAAGGTCGCAAAGATCTGCGAAGCGTACGGCCACCGCGTCCAAAAATCCGTCTTCGAGGTCGTATGCCGCGACACCGACAAGATCAGACTAGTCGACGCGCTCGCCCGAGCCATCGACCCGACCCTCGACAGCGTCCGCATCTACCGACTACCCGCACAGGCACTGGACGACGTCGAACACCTCGGCCGAGCACGGCAGGTGGATCCCCGGGGCCCCTTAGTGATCTAGGAACCTCCAGTACCCGCGCTCAGCGCAGGGGATTCCGAAGCGCTGAACTCCTCAAATCATGACTAAACTGGCGCAAGATCGCTTCGGAGCTGTCGTCCGTTCCGCATTTCGGCTTTTCAAGAGCCCCTGCGCCCGCCCCCAGCGGCGGGCGAGGATCGCAACAGGAGGTAACCCAGGAGGGGCACGACCAGGAGCGGGACCCTGCGCCCGCCCCCAGCGGCGGGCGAGGATCGCAACGAGGACCACCCGGCGGTGGTCGACGCCCGGGCCCGGCTCCTGCGCCCGCCCCCAGCGGCGGGCGAGGATCGCAACACTACGGCCTGGTAGGCGTACCGGTATTCGCTGATGCGGCCTGCGCCCGCCCCCAGCGGCGGGCGAGGATCGCAACATCGACTACGTGGTCGATAACGGCCCGATGCTGATGGGCCTGCGCCCGCCCCCAGCGGCGGGCGAGGATCGCAACTACTGGACCGTCTCGGGCATGGTCTCGGACGTGGAACCTGCGCCCGCCCCCAGCGGCGGGCGAGGATCGCAACCGCGACGGCGTTCGGCATAGCGAGCAGGAGGTCATCCTCCTGCGCCCGCCCCCAGCGGCGGGCGAGGATCGCAACATCCAGTCCGCCGCCGGTCGCGCGGCGACCTTCATGGACCTGCGCCCGCCCCCAGCGGCGGGCGAGGATCGCAACCGGGTGCGGCCAGGCTCGCTGAACGCGGCGACCGATGACCTGCGCCCGCCCCCAGCGGCGGGCGAGGATCGCAACCCATCGGCCGGTGTCGGGCCGGGTGTATCCGACCGTCCACCCTGCGCCCGCCCCCAGCGGCGGGCGAGGATCGCAACCGCGGACGGCTTCCCCCACCACGCGCGCGCGAGCATCCCTGCGCCCGCCCCCAGCGGCGGGCGAGGATCGCAACCTCCGGCGCCTGCGACACGGCCTGGTCGAGCTTCGCCACCTGCGCCCGCCCCCAGCGGCGGGCGAGGATCGCAACGGCGTTGCACACCTTCGGGCATGCCCGGGTGGCGTCGGCCTGCGCCCGCCCCCAGCGGCGGGCGAGGATCGCAACAACTCCTCGTTCATCAGGGACGGTGGATGAACGGAGGCGCCTGCGCCCGCCCCCAGCGGCGGGCGAGGATCGCAACCCCCCCGCCGGAGGACTGGGCCGGCTACCTGCGACGCCTGCGCCCGCCCCCAGCGGCGGGCGAGGATCGCAACGACAGCCGCACCGTCACCTGCAGCCCTTCCGGGTGCGCCTGCGCCCGCCCCCAGCGGCGGGCGAGGATCGCAACGCAGACGCGACACCTCCGCCGCCACATGCCTGCCCGCGCCTGCGCCCGCCCCCAGCGGCGGGCGAGGATCGCAACATCTCCGCTGAGATCACCAACGACACGGGCGGGGCCAGGTCCTGCGCCCGCCCCCAGCGGCGGGCGAGGATCGCAACACCACCTGGCTGACCGACATCGCCCCGTACGGTGCCAAGCCTGCGCCCGCCCCCAGCGGCGGGCGAGGATCGCAACACCGTCTCCCACGTCGCGTACCGGCCCACCCCCGCTGCCTGCGCCCGCCCCCAGCGGCGGGCGAGGATCGCAACGCCGGCGCCGTCGGCGACACCATCACCATCCGCAAGCCTGCGCCCGCCCCCAGCGGCGGGCGAGGATCGCAACATCGCCTGGACCCGCCAGCCGTGACCCGCCCTGCATCCTGCGCCCGCCCCCAGCGGCGGGCGAGGATCGCAACTCCACCTGCACGCGGATCGTGTGCTCCACGTCCGAACCTGCGCCCGCCCCCAGCGGCGGGCGAGGATCGCAACGACCCGGGTCGGCGTACCCGACGACCGTCCTGCGCCCGCCCCCAGCGGCGGGCGAGGATCGCAACACCGCATTTCACGGGCGGCGCATGCGCGCGACGCGGGTCCTGCGCCCGCCCCCAGCGGCGGGCGAGGATCGCAACGCGCACAAGGCGTACCAACGGGAGGTCCAGCGCGCCGACCCTGCGCCCGCCCCCAGCGGCGGGCGAGGATCGCAACGGGTTAGACGACGCCGAGTGGTACCGGTGGGCAGACGTCCTGCGCCCGCCCCCAGCGGCGGGCGAGGATCGCAACCTCGAACTCGGCAACCAGGTCGCCCCGCAGGCAGATGCCTGCGCCCGCCCCCAGCGGCGGGCGAGGATCGCAACCCCGGCGCCGGCCAGTCCCTCGCCAGCCACTGGCACACCCCCTGCGCCCGCCCCCAGCGGCGGGCGAGGATCGCAACCCGAGGCAGCTGGTGCCGAACTCGCCGGGGATCTGGACCCTGCGCCCGCCCCCAGCGGCGGGCGAGGATCGCAACGCCAGCCTCGTCACCGACCTCGTCCGGGCGCTCGGCGACCTGCGCCCGCCCCCAGCGGCGGGCGAGGATCGCAACCGAGGTCAGGGCGGCCGGTCGGTGACCGGCCCGCACGGCCTGCGCCCGCCCCCAGCGGCGGGCGAGGATCGCAACAGGTGCTCGGCGATTCGACGGGCAACGACGGCGACGCCTGCGCCCGCCCCCAGCGGCGGGCGAGGATCGCAACATGCCCCCGGAGAACTACGTCACGACCAGCGTCACCTCCTGCGCCCGCCCCCAGCGGCGGGCGAGGATCGCAACCCGATCAGCGTCTCGGAGGTGGCGATGGTCTCCAGCGCCCTGCGCCCGCCCCCAGCGGCGGGCGAGGATCGCAACACCGCCGAGCGCGCCGATCAGGTCCCGCCGTGCGATCCCTGCGCCCGCCCCCAGCGGCGGGCGAGGATCGCAACCACCTGGAGGTCCAGGGCGGAGGCGAACCGGCGCACCGCCCTGCGCCCGCCCCCAGCGGCGGGCGAGGATCGCAACCTGCGCCTGTCCCGGAACGGCCGGACGCTCGCGGCGAACCTGCGCCCGCCCCCAGCGGCGGGCGAGGATCGCAACGGCGCGATCGTCAGCACGACGCCGACGACCACGCACGCCCTGCGCCCGCCCCCAGCGGCGGGCGAGGATCGCAACTTCGACCCCTGCGGGCCGGGCCGCCCGTAGACGCGCAGCCCTCCGCCCGCCCCCAGCGGCGGGCGAGGATCGCAACGGCTCCATGGTCGTCCAGTCGCTGGAAGAGCAGGTCGCCCTGCGCCCGCCCCCAGCGGCGGGCGAGGATCGCAACCTCCACAACGACACGACGCTGCACCTGCACCCCGCCAGCCTGCGCCCGCCCCCAGCGGCGGGCGAGGATCGCAACGGTCTCGGCATCCCGGGCTTCGCGATCCGCTACAACGACCTGCGCCCGCCCCCAGCGGCGGGCGAGGATCGCAACACCTACGAGATCGACGGGTCCGCTCGGCCGACGATCAAGGCCTGCGCCCGCCCCCAGCGGCGGGCGAGGATCGCAACGAGCGCAGGGCGTGCGCCTGGATGCCCTTGCGGGCGGCCCCTGCGCCCGCCCCCAGCGGCGGGCGAGGATCGCAACGGAGACCCGTTCACGCAACCCGCTGAGTGGGTTAGTCTCCCTGCGCCCGCCCCCAGCGGCGGGCGAGGATCGCAACGAGATGCGCCAGGCCGGCTGGATCGACGTGGACCTCAGCGACCTGCGCCCGCCCCCAGCGGCGGGCGAGGATCGCAACGCCGCCAGGCTCCTTGCGGAGCAGTGGCAGGCGCGGTGACCCTGCGCCCGCCCCCAGCGGCGGGCGAGGATCGCAACAAGGGCTGACAGGAGCGCCAGCACCATGACGAAGACCACCTGCGCCCGCCCCCAGCGGCGGGCGAGGATCGCAACAGGGTGTCCGGGCGGGCGGCTCGTACAACGGCCTGTCCGGCCCTGCGCCCGCCCCCAGCGGCGGGCGAGGATCGCAACAGGGTGTCCGGGCGGGCGGCTCGTACAACGGCCTGTCCGGCCCTGCGCCCGCCCCCAGCGGCGGGCGAGGATCGCAACCTGCGCCGCCAGCACCAGACGCTCAAGTACACCGACCCTGCGCCCGCCCCCAGCGGCGGGCGAGGATCGCAACTCCGGGCTGGGCTTCCTCGTCTACCTGATCGACTCGGCCTGCGCCCGCCCCCAGCGGCGGGCGAGGATCGCAACTACGGCTCAGCGGGCATCGGGGGTGCCTCCGGTGACCGCCTGCGCCCGCCCCCAGCGGCGGGCGAGGATCGCAACACCACGAGGTGCCACCGGTGACCGCGCGGAAGAAGAACCTGCGCCCGCCCCCAGCGGCGGGCGAGGATCGCAACCCCTGGTTGATGTCGGCGGCGACACTGGCCGGATGACCAACCTGCGCCCGCCCCCAGGGGCGGGCGAGGATCGCAACGCCGCGCAGCAGCTGATGGCGCTCGCCCCGGCGGCCCGGCCCCTGCGCCCGCCCCCAGCGGCGGGCGAGGATCGCAACCCGGGACGTGGACCGGGCGCTGCTCTGCGCCGTCTACGACCTGCGCCCGCCCCCAGCGGCGGGCGAGGATCGCAACTCCTGCTCGGTCAGCCCCTCGATCACCTCGCGGGCCGGCCCTGCGCCCGCCCCCAGCGGCGGGCGAGGATCGCAACGGCTACGGCGTCGGAGGACCCCTCGCGGTGCTGCCGTTCCTGCGCCCGCCCCCAGCGGCGGGCGAGGATCGCAACCGGCCGCCGCTGTCGCAGGTGGTGTTGGGGCAGATGGCCTGCGCCCGCCCCCAGCGGCGGGCGAGGATCGCAACGATGGCGCGCCGGTCCGGATGGTGAAGGTCTGCGTCTCCTGCGCCCGCCCCCAGCGGCGGGCGAGGATCGCAACTACTGCGCGGCCGAGGGCGACCACTGCTGCGAGCCGTGCCTGCGCCCGCCCCCGCCGGCGGCCGGGGCGCCTGCGCCCGCCCCCAGCGGCGGGCGAGGATCGCAACGCCGGCTGGCCCAGCCCGGTCGTCGGCACCTCGCCCCCTGCGCCCGCCCCCAGCGGCGGGCGAGGATCGCAACGCCCACCGCGGCGCGACGTGCACCCGCCAGTGGGACCCTGCGCCCGCCCCCAGCGGCGGGCGAGGATCGCAACAGTTGAATGCGGCGGCCAGGGCCGCGATCTCCGCCCCCTGCGCCCGCCCCCAGCGGCGGGCGAGGATCGCAACACGTTCCGCCCGGACTGCGAGCTCGCCGGCCGGTACGCCCTGCGCCCGCCCCCAGCGGCGGGCGAGGATCGCAACACGTACGCCACCGTCGCCGCCTCAGCAGCTCCACCCGCCTGCGCCCGCCCCCAGCGGCGGGCGAGGATCGCAACTTGACACACGAGGACGAACACCCGTTCGAAAGGCCGACCCTGCGCCCGCCCCCAGCGGCGGGCGAGGATCGCAACACCGGCTCCCAGCCGGTCACCACGCGCGTCGCGTCCGACCTGCGCCCGCCCCCAGCGGCGGGCGAGGATCGCAACATGTAGCGGGTGCCGAACTCGAGGGCCAGGCAGTACGGCCTGCGCCCGCCCCCAGCGGCGGGCGAGGATCGCAACTCGCACAGCACCACCCCCGCCCCCGGCGCGGCCGTCAGCCCTGCGCCCGCCCCCAGCGGCGGGCGAGGATCGCAACCCCGGCGGCCCGGACCGGCCGGACTCCGAGGGCCGCCCTGCGCCCGCCCCCAGCGGCGGGCGAGGATCGCAACACAGTGGTCGGCCCGCCGACCGTCATGCGCGCCGCCCCCCTGCGCCCGCCCCCAGCGGCGGGCGAGGATCGCAACGGGGTCATCGCCTGCCGCCGGCGCACGCCGAGCCACAGCCCTGCGCCCGCCCCCAGCGGCGGGCGAGGATCGCAACGCGTAGGCGACGATCGCCGTGACGCCGTTGACGGTGTCCTGCGCCCGCCCCCAGCGGCGGGCGAGGATCGCAACACAGTGGTCGGCCCGCCGACCGTCATGCGCGCCGCCCCCCTGCGCCCGCCCCCAGCGGCGGGCGAGGATCGCAACGCCGCGCTCATGCTCGCCGTGAGGATCCCGGCCACCTCCTGCGCCCGCCCCCAGCGGCGGGCGAGGATCGCAACTTCACGGCGTACTTGTAGACCTGCTCGTCCTGGGTGCGCCCTGCGCCCGCCCCCAGCGGCGGGCGAGGATCGCAACTCCCGGGAGGCGACGCCGGAGGAGCAGAAGCGCATCGACCCTGCGCCCGCCCCCAGCGGCGGGCGAGGATCGCAACACCTTGTTGGTGAGCACGGCGACGAAGTCGGTCAGCTCGGCGCCTGCGCCCGCCCCCAGCGGCGGGCGAGGATCGCAACTTGTGTCCCATGGCGCGAAACTATCCGTCAGTTGGTTCCTGCGCCCGCCCCCAGCGGCGGGCGAGGACCGCAACCGCTGGGCGTACCTGACGATGACCTCCGGGGTGTCCGCCTGCGCCCGCCCCCAGCGGCGGGCGAGGATCGCAACGCGGACGTGAGCCCGGCCGCGCCCACCTCGTGCACGACCTGCGCCCGCCCCCAGCGGCGGGCGAGGATCGCAACGGGTAGATCAGCCGCTCGGTGGTGAGCACCAGATCGTCCTGCGCCCGCCCCCAGCGGCGGGCGAGGATCGCAACTCACCAGCGAACCCGCCACCGACCCCAAGGGGAGCTGATGCCTGCGCCCGCCCCCAGCGGCGGGCGAGGATCGCAACCTGATCGCGAGCCCGGCCATTCGCTCGATCTTCCGCAAGCCTGCGCCCGCCCCCAGCGGCGGGCGAGGATCGCAACCGCGACCACACCCACATGCCCGTGTCCCCCAGGGCGCGCCTGCGCCCGCCCCCAGCGGCGGGCGAGGATCGCAACCGTACGCCTCGAGCAGGAAGGCCAGCACCGCGCGGGTGAGGCCTGCGCCCGCCCCCAGCGGCGGGCGAGGATCGCAACGCCAGCGGTGAGCAGCTGTACGCGCACACGTGCAGCAGCCCTGCGCCCGCCCCCAGCGGCGGGCGAGGATCGCAACGCCGAAGTCCACCGTTACCAGGCGATCATCGTGGAGAACCTGCGCCCGCCCCCAGCGGCGGGCGAGGATCGCAACGGGGTGCCGCAGTCCCGAGACCGGTACTACTGCGTTTTCCCTGCGCCCGCCCCCAGCGGCGGGCGAGGATCGCAACGTCGGGGTGAACATGCCGCCAGCACACGAACCCGTCGACCTGCGCCCGCCCCCAGCGGCGGGCGAGGATCGCAACAACTCGCGGAACAGGACACCGCCCGGTCCAACGATGGCCTGCGCCCGCCCCCAGCGGCGGGCGAGGATCGCAACGAGAAGTGCGTCAGGCGACCGGCGGTGTCGGTGGTGACCTGCGCCCGCCCCCAGCGGCGGGCGAGGATCGCAACGTTCGCTGCTGCACGGAGCACTGCGGCGGCCATTCCCTGCGCCCGCCCCCAGCGGCGGGCGAGGATCGCAACCTGGAGGTCGCGCACTCCATGGGCGTGTCCGCAGGCACCCCTGCGCCCGCCCCCAGCGGCGGGCGAGGATCGCAACGGGTGCGTCGCGAGGATCTCCGTGACCCGGGTGCCTGCCTGCGCCCGCCCCCAGCGGCGGGCGAGGATCGCAACAACGAGGTGTCGAGCGGTCAGTTCACCGTGCCGGCCTACCCCCTGCGCCCGCCCCCAGCGGCGGGCGAGGATCGCAACCTCCAGCGCATCGAGCAGCGCGTCGACGAGGTGGAGGCCTGCGCCCGCCCCCAGCGGCGGGCGAGGATCGCAACGACAGGTCGACGCCGGCCTCCGCCCGCTCCTGCCGGCTCCTGCGCCCGCCCCCAGCGGCGGGCGAGGATCGCAACATCAGCTGCACGCCGGTGAGCTGCCCGTCGCTCTTGGCCCCTGCGCCCGCCCCCAGCGGCGGGCGAGGATCGCAACCAGACGCCGTCGTCGGGGTTGGATGACACGGTGGTGCCCTGCGCCCGCCCCCAGCGGCGGGCGAGGATCGCAACACCCAGTCGTCGGGGAGTGTGCGGGCCAGTTCCCGGCCTGCGCCCGCCCCCAGCGGCGGGCGAGGATCGCAACTGCTGCCTGCCCGATCTGCCAGTCGCGCGGGTCGTCCGCCCTGCGCCCGCCCCCAGCGGCGGGCGAGGATCGCAACTTCGGGTCTCCGTCGTAGTGGATGCGCGGGTGCTCACCTGCGCCCGCCCCCAGCGGCGGGCGAGGATCGCAACGCGTTGATCGCAAGCGGAGAGTACGAGATCCGGTACACCCTGCGCCCGCCCCCAGCGGCGGGCGAGGATCGCAACCTCTACGTGTACCGGACGCGCCGGCACCTCGGGTGGGGCCCTGCGCCCGCCCCCAGCGGCGGGCGAGGATCGCAACGACAGGTGTACCAGGCCGGTGGTCAAGGCGACGGCGGCGCCTGCGCCCGCCCCCAGCGGCGGGCGAGGATCGCAACTGATCGTCCCCACCGCCCCCGGCCGACCGGCCGGGGGCCCTGCGCCCGCCCCCAGCGGCGGGCGAGGATCGCAACGGCGGCTGCTGGGGGACCACGTACACCGGCTGCGGTCCCTGCGCCCGCCCCCAGCGGCGGGCGAGGATCGCAACAACTTCCTCCCAGCCGGTGAAGCACCTAAGCACAGCACCCTGCGCCCGCCCCCAGCGGCGGGCGAGGATCGCAACACCGCGAGCAGCGCCGGCATCCCCACCTCCCGGGACCCCTGCGCCCGCCCCCAGCGGCGGGCGAGGATCGCAACGTGTCCGGCGACATGGCCACTCTGGGGCGGCTGGTCGCCCTGCGCCCGCCCCAGCGGCGGGCGAGGATCGCAACCGCAGACCCTCGGCGCGACGCAGGTCCGCAACCCGGGCCTGCGCCCGCCCCCAGCGGCGGGCGAGGATCGCAACGGGTCTGCTGGTGGTGCGGGTTGGTCACCAACACCCGGCCCTGCGCCCGCCCCCAGCGGCGGGCGAGGAGCGCAACCCCGTATCCCTCCGATGTGCCGCCCGTCCAGAGCCAGCCTGCGCCCGCCCCCAGCGGCGGGCGAGGATCGCAACCACAGTTCACGAGCAAGGCGCTCGCCGTCAGTCGGGGACCTGCGCCCGCCCCCAGCGGCGGGCGAGGATCGCAACAACATCTGGGGCGGTGTCGGCCTGGCCATCGCCGGCGCCTGCGCCCGCCCCCAGCGGCGGGCGAGGATCGCAACCTCGGCATCCCGATCGACGGGGAGATCAACCGCCGGAGCCTGCGCCCGCCCCCAGCGGCGGGCGAGGATCGCAACGGCGTGGTCGAGAACGCCTTCGTGCGCGTCATCGACGAGCCTGCGCCCGCCCCCAGCGGCGGGCGAGGATCGCAACGCTGAGTACGACGTCGCGGGCGGCGCGATCACCGCCGTCCTGCGCCCGCCCCCAGCGGCGGGCGAGGATCGCAACGGCATGTACGTCGTCGACGCGACCTCGCGCAGCCCGGCCCTGCGCCCGCCCCCAGCGGCGGGCGAGGATCGCAACTGCGTGCCGGACAGCCTCGACGTCGGCCGCGACGACGCCTGCGCCCGCCCCCAGCGGCGGGCGAGGATCGCAACGACGGTGACCGTCTGGTCGAGACCCACGACGACCCCGACCTGCGCCCGCCCCCAGCGGCGGGCGAGGATCGCAACATCCGCTCCTCTCCCACCTGGAAGATCAGGTCTCGGGTCCTGCGCCCGCCCCCAGCGGCGGGCGAGGATCGCAACACGGCCGTTGACCATGGGACGGAAGCCGAGCCGCGCGACCTGCGCCCGCCCCCAGCGGCGGGCGAGGATCGCAACCCCGTCGTCGGCCGGTCGGGCGTGCGGACCTGGTTCCTGCGCCCGCCCCCAGCGGCGGGCGAGGATCGCAACCCCGTCGTCGGCCGGTCGGGCGTGCGGACCTGGTTCCTGCGCCCGCCCCCAGCGGCGGGCGAGGATCGCAACCCCGTCGTCGGCCGGTCGGGCGTGCGGACCTGGTTCCTGCGCCCGCCCCCAGCGGCGGGCGAGGATCGCAACTGGTCGGTGGTGCCGCGACCCTGCAACGGGATCTGCTGCCTGCGCCCGCCCCCAGCGGCGGGCGAGGATCGCAACTGCGAGGCGAGCTGCCGCAGCCCGCGGGCGTTCAGCGCCCTGCGCCCGCCCCCAGCGGCGGGCGAGGATCGCAACCTGTCTAGGTGCCTGACTATGTGCATCGCTCTCCGGTGCCTACGCCCGCCCCCAGCGGCGGGCGAGGATCGCAACTATCCGTGCTCGGTCCGGTCATCGGCGCGCTGGTCGGCCCTGCGCCCGCCCCCAGCGGCGGGCGAGGATCGCAACGCTGGGCCGGGGTGCGGGAACCGGTCGCCGCCTTGAGCCCTGCGCCCGCCCCCAGCGGCGGGGAAGGATCGCAACGATTGCGGCACGCTCACGCTGGTCGAGGATGGCGACCTGCCTGCGCCCGCCCCCAGCGGCGGGCGAGGATCGCAACGCCGCTGGCAGAACGGGATGCGCTTCTCACGGAACTGCTCCCTGCGCCCGCCCCAGCGGCGGGCGAGGATCGCAACAAGGGGATCGCCGCCGTGATCACCACCGTGTGGAACCTGCGCCCGCCCCCAGCGGCGGACGAGGATCGCAACCAGTACGTCCCGGACCGGCTGTCCGACGCCTCCGTGGCCTGCGCCCGCCCTCAGCGGCGGGCGAGGATCGCAACTCCAGGATCGCGCCCGCGATCTCGGCCGGCGCGTACCCGAGCCTGCGCCCGCCCCCAGCGGCGGGCGAGGATCGCAACGCCGTCTCCGACGTGTCGTACCGGCCCACCCCGACCGGCCTGCGCCCGCCCCCAGCGGCGGGCGAGGATCGCAACTCCTTGGCGTCGCTGGGGGCCTTCCCGGCGGGCGCCGGGGGCTGCGCCCGCCCCAGCGGCGGGTGAGGATCGCAACTTCCGGGAGGCCGCCCCGCCGCCGCCCGACCCGGGCACGCTGCGCCCGCCCCCAGCGGCGGGCGAGGATCGCAACGTGGAGGTGGGCGTACGGGTCGGGTTCGATGGTGAACGCGCTGCGCCCGCCCCCAGCGGCGGGCGAGGATCGCAACAGCGACGGGCGGATCGAGCTGCGGGCCGCGCCGGTGGTGGCTGCGCCCGCCCCCAGCGGCGGGCGAGGATCGCAACCCCACCAGGCTCGGGGGCACTCTCTCCGATGTGCAACGGAGCTGCGCCCGCCCCCAGCGGCGGGCGAGGATCGCAACAACGGCTACCTCGCCGAGCACCGCACCCGGGGCCGCCGGGCTGCGCCCGCCCCCAGCGGCGGGCGAGGATCGCAACCACGTCGACTCGCTCTCCATCGGCGGCGGCTGGGCTGCGCCCGCACCCAGCGGCGGGCGAGGATCGCAACAGGAAGTGCGCCAGGACCGCGCGGGCGATCTGCTCGTCGCCTCGCCCGCTCCCAGCGGCGGGCGAGGATCGCAACGCCATGTCGGCGGCGTTGCCGTCCTCCACCGCCGCTGGCTGCGCCCGCCCCCGGGGAGGCGGGCGAGGATCGCAACGACGGCCACCCGATGCGCGACGAGATCTGGCTCCGCCGCTGCGCCCGCCCCCGGCGGCGGGCGAGGATCGCAACACGCGGACCGGGCCGGTCACGAGGAGGGCCGTCGAGAGGCTGCGTCCGCCCCCGGCGGCGGGCGAGGATCGCAACAGTGGCTACGGCACCCCGGCATCACCCGCCGCGCCCGCGCTGCGCCCGCCCCCCGGCGGCGGGGCGAGGATCGCAACCACGTGTACCGGCGCGAGTCCGACACCGACCGCCGGCCTCACCCAGCCCTGGAGCTCAGGCCCGGTCGAAGGCCATGTCATCCGCATCAAGACGATCAAGCGACAGATGTATGGCCGCGCGAACCTTGACCTCCTCCGCAAGCCCGATCCATGGGCTGATAGCTCTTTGCCTCGACGAACATCCGGATCGGCAGGGGGAGAACGGCGGTGTGAAAGGGAACTCGCCCAGCACGTCGGCTTGGTGGTGAGCGCCTCGTCCGCGCCCGGATGGGGTGCCTGGTGGGGCTGCGGACGTCGCGGCATGGTCGACGGTGCCCCCGTTTACCCCCCGAAAACCCCTGCCAAGGCTCGACTACCAGTGACGGGCGTTGGTGAGTCGGTGATGGCGTCTGTGCAGCTCAATGGTGCATATTGACGATCAATGACAAGTTCGGGGTCGTGACGTTCGGTAACCGTGTGTTGCAGGGTTCGAATCTCTTGAGGGTCATCGGGGCGGGTTTCCGGATTCCTGCGCCAGGCTCGCCGAACCGGTCTCGAGCCTGCGGGCGCAGTTTCTGCTGGCGTAAAAGTACCGTGGCGCTCCGACCCCCTCTGGGGCGATCGAACGAACGCGAGCTGAGATCCTGCACCTGCCCGTCTTCTACGGCTCCTGATCGGCTGGCCCCGCCATGCCAACCTGGCTGGAGTCGGCTGCCCGAGCGCGGGCGCGCGCTCGCCCTGCCGAACCGTCGTCAAGGACGCTCTCCGCTGCTGGTGTTGTTTTGGTGTGGGGCGATGGTATCGATCACCCCTCGGACACCAGTACGAACGACACAGGCTTTGGGCCGCTGACCTGGCAGAACTCAGGTTAGCGGCCTTGATCGTTTCTCGGGCTGTTTGCCGCCAGGGGATCACCACGGGATCACGGGCCCTGAACCGTGCCGTCCGCCGCAGCGGCCGGCGCGATCTTGTGTCCGGCGAGCGATCCGGTTACGGTCCCACCGTTACGCATATAGGTGCGCCGGCGGTGGATGGTTGAGCCCAAGCCGAAGACGAAGCAGGGCTACCGGGAGGTGCCGCTGACCGCCGCGGTGGCGCGGATGGTCGCTGAGCGGTGCGCGGCCGCCAGCCGCGAGCCGGGCCGGCAATTCGTGTTCGTGGCGCCGCGCGGCAACCACTGGCGGTACGAGGACTTCTACGAGGGACGGTGGGTGAAGATCCGCGACCTGGCCCGTGAGAAGGGCCTGCCGCGCCGGATGACGATGCACGGGCTGCGGCACTCGCTGCTGACGCTGCTGGCCACGGAGGGCGTGGACCTTGCGGCGCTGCGGACGATGGCCGGGCACGAGCGTGACCACGACGATGAACGTTTACGTGCACGCGACCCGCCGGCACCACGAACCGGTGCGGGAGATCGTCGGAGGCTTCCTCGGCGTCGACGAACTGACGGCCGCCGGGCGGTTAGGCCAGGGTCTGGCCGTCACAACCCGAGGCTGATCCGTCGCCTGCTGCCGGGCACGGCATGGACAGTGCCCGGCAGCGACGCTCGTTCGGCTGCTGAACTGGCGCTCAGGGCGAAAGCGGCGCGAAGGTGTCGGGATCGATTCCAGCAGCCCGTCCCTACCGAACATTGGCCCACTCGATTGGCGTATCGGCTTATATGGGTTCCATGGAGGTCACCAAGGACGGACGAAGCTGGCGGATCGGTACGGCTGGCGACGTCGCCTGGATTGCTGGTAAAACCACGGAAGGTATCTCGATCACCACGGCGATACCGCCGGTGTTCGACGCCTACGCCACCTTCTACCCACCCGACGGCGTGAGTGTCCAAGCCCATGAACGCGCTGTGATCGACGTACTCACCCAGCACACCCCTGACCAGCCCTGGTGGCTGGGCTATCTCGACACGGGCGCCCACGACATCGTCTTCCCCCTCGCTCCGAAGGTGTCCCTCTACTGGAACTGGCCCTACGTGCTGGTCGAAGCAGGACCCGAACAAGCCCTCGCCTGGCGGACCGGTCACATGCGCGGCGAAGGACCATTGCCCGATCTGTTCTTCCCTGCGGATCACTCCTGGCTCGTCTCCGCCCTCTGGGACGACTTATGGACCGACATCGGCGGCACGGCCGCCCTGATCACCGCCCTGCACCGCAATCCGCTGGTCAACGCTCGCAGGGTCGGGACCGACGAAGACGCCCTTCCGCCAGGACTCACGCGCGACTAGTCACACGCGCTCCACAGACTGGTGCAGCAGCTGTGACCTCGCTCGCTCCGGCACGCAGCAGGGGCAGCGGCGTTGGGGAGCGGTGCCTATCCTCTCGGCCATGGGAGCTCTCAAGCCGTGGCACCTGTTGGTCCTGACGCTCTTCTGTCTCTTGCCAACTGCTGCGGCGATTGTTGGCGGGGTCTGGGCAGTCCGCCGATCTCGTAACCGTCGCTGAGCCACTTCTGCCACTGACAGTCAAGGCTGCCGGGCCACCCCACGGGCCACAAGCGGGTGCCACCAGGGCCAAGTCAGGCCGTCCAGGACCAAACCGACCAGCGGCTACCCTTGCAGAACAAGGGACTACCAGCCCTCCCGGACGGGGCCAAGGTCGTTCCGGTAGGCGCTCCACCTTGTCCCCGTCGGGGGAGGCTGGACGGTCTGGCGACTGCCCGACGAGGAGATTCGCTTTACCCGGTACGGTTGTTGACCATGCAGCGGTTGGCGCTCTTCGATCTCGACAACACGCTCGTGGACCGTTCGGAGGCATTCCGGCGCTGGGCGCGGCGCCGGCTATGGGCAGCGCAGCGAGGAGCGGGTGAACTCCCGTAACGGCTATCGGGTGCGGGAGTGGGACACGCGGGCCGGGACGATCGATCTGGCGATTCCGAAGCTGAGGCAGGGTTCGTACTTCCCGGACTGGCTGCTGACCCACCGGCGGCGGGCAGAGCAGGCCCTGGTGTCGGTGGTGGCCACGTCCTATCTGCTCGGAGTGTCGACCCGGCGGGTGGAGAAGCTGGTCGAGCAGCTCGGGATCCGGCAGCTGTCCAAGTCGCTGGTCTCGGAAATGGCCGCCCACCTGGACGCCCAGGTCGAGGCGTTCCGCAACCGGCCCCTCGACGCTGGGCACTACACCTTCGTCTGGATGGACGCGCTGACGATGAAGGTCCGTGAGCACGGCCGCACTGTCAACGTCCACGCCCTGATCGCCGTCGGGGTCAACGCCGACGGCCAACGCGAGGTCCTCGGCCTCGACGTCGCCTCCGACGAAGACGGCGCCGGATGGCTGGCGTTCCTGCGGTCGCTGACCGCCCGCGGCCTGTCCGGCGTCCGCCTGGTCATCTCCGACGCCCACGCCGGCCTGGTGCAGGCCATCGGCGCTGCACTGCCAGGAGCCTCATGGCAGCGGTGCAGGACCCACTACCTGCGGAATCTGCTGACCAAGGTGCCGAAGTCGGCGCAGCCGTGGATCGCGACCCTGGTGCGGACGATCTTCGACCAGCCCGACGCTGACGCTGTTCGGGCGCAGTTCGACCGGGTCGTGACCGCGATCGAAGCCAAGTTCCCCGCCGCGGCCGAGCACCTCGACACCGCCCGCGACGACCTCCTGGCCTTCACCGGCTTCCCCCGCGAGATCTGGCACCAGATCTGGTCAAACAATCCGCAGGAACGGCTGAACAAGGAAATCCGCCGCCGCAGCGACGTCGTCGGGATCTTCCCCAACCGGCCCGCGATCATCCGCCTCGGCGGCGCCGTCCTGGCCGAACAAACCGACGAGTGGACCGAAGGCCGCCGCTACATGGGCTTGGAACTCCTCGCCAAAGCCCGCATGGTCACGATCGAGACCGGCAAACACGACACCGAGCAGCCCGACCCCACCCCGATCGCCGCATAACATCAGACCGGATCCCGCGATGGCCGTCTCCTACACCACCAGCGTCAGTGTCAGTCTTGTATCCGCCCGGCGGATTCGCTCCACCACCAGCTGCCCCGCTCCGGCGGTGGCCGCGTCCGCTTCTGCGGTCTGGCCGGGCCGACGGACCGGCCGGCGTGGCTTCATAGGAGCGTGGCCTCGCCCCAACTGACGCGTGCCCACCGACCGGTCCCGTTCACCCACTCACACCGAACGGGAGAACAGCACCGATGGTCGTCCTCGGCGTCGACGCTCACAAGCGCAATCACACCGTCGACGAACTTGGCCGCAAGCTCGGCCAGCACACCTGTGGCACCACCAGCGAAGACCATTTCAAGCTCATGCTCTGGGCCGAACAATTCGGACCAGACCGACAGTGGGCTGTCGAGGACTGCCGCCACCTGTCCCGCCGACTCGAACGCGACCTCCTGAGCGCCGGCGAACGCATCCTGCGAGTCCCACCCAAGCTCATGGCCCACGCCCGCGATGCCGCACGCAGCTACGGCAAATCGGACCCGATCGACGCCCTGGCCGTCGCCCGCGCCGCACTGCGAGAGCCGGATCTGCCCGCCGCGCAACTCGACGGCCCAGCACGCGAAGTCCGGCTGCTCACCGACCACCGCGACGATCTCGTCGCCGAACGAACCCGCACCATCAACCGGCCGCCATGGATCTCGTCACGCGCTGCCGGCTGCTCACCGAGCAGATCACCGCGCTGGAACGTGAGCTTGAGCCGCTCGTCGAGCAACTCGCGCCCGCGCTGCTCGCCATCAAAAGGCTGCGCCACCTTGACCGCGGCGAAGATCCTCGGCGAAACCGCTGACATCCGCCGTTTCCGCTCTCGCCACGCCTACGCCCGCCACAACGGCACCGCACCCCTGCCAGTCTGGTCAGCCAACCGCGAACGCCGCCGCCTGTCCCGCACCGGCAACCGGCAGCTCAATGCCGCCATCCACCGCATCGCCATCACCCAAGCCCACTACCACCCAGACGCCCGCGACTACCTCCAACGGCGCCGCACCAACGGCGACAGCACCACCGAATCCATCCGTGCCCTCAAACGCCGACTGTCAGACATCGTCTATCGAGCACTCCTCACCGACGCCAAAGACAGCAACATCAACATGGCTGCTTGACATAGGAGCAAGCGGACGTGACCAGGCGGCGGGTGGGCGAAAAGATCGGCAGGGTCTCGGTGGCCGTGGACGGCGACGAGTGGGTGGCGGTACGGCCAGAGGACTTCGCGCGCCTGGAAGCCTGCCGCCGTCAGGTCGGCGCGAGCGCTGCGCGGGCCACCCGGCTGGAGCATGAGGTGCGCCAGGCGCGGGCCCGCCTGGCGCGGATCGAGGCGATCCTCGCCCAGGCGGGCCCGGCCGACTGCGTGTGTGAACGTCTGACCGCGGCACTGCGGGTCTCAGGCGCGGCGCCCGCTGTCAGAAGTCGTCGTCGAAGCTGACGCTGCCGGTCACCCCCACCTGATAGGCCGACACCCGCCGCTCGAAGAAGTTCGACAACTCCTGCACGTCCTGCAGCTCCATGAAGGCGAACGGGTTGGCCGAGCCGTAGTGAGGGGCGATGCCGAGCTGGGCGAGCCGGCGGTCGGCCACGTGCTGCAGATACTGGCGCATGTCGGCCGGCGACAGCCCGGAGACGCCCTGTTCGAGCAGGTCCTCGGCGAACTGGACCTCACACTCGACGGCCTCGGCGAGCATCTCGATCACCTGCCGTTCCATCTCGGCGTCGAACAGCTCCGGCTCCTCACGCCGCACGGTGTCCACCACGTCGAAGGCGAACGCCATATGCATCGACTCGTCGCGGAACACCCAGTTCGTGCCGGAGGCCAGCCCGTTGAGCAGACCCCGCGAGCGTAGGAAGTAGACGTAGGCGAACGCGCCGTAGAAGAACAGCCCTTCGATGCACGCGGCGAAGCAGATGAGGTTGAGCAGGAAAGCCCGCCGGTCCTCGCGGGTCTTCAGCTCGCGTAGCTCGAAAACGGAATCGATCCAGCGGAAGCAGAACTCGGCCTTGCGCCGGATCGACGGGATGTTCTCGATGGCCGCGAACGAGGCGAACCGCTCCTTCTCGTCGGGTACGTAGGTGTCGAGCAGGTTCAGGTAGAACTGGACGTGCACGGCCTCCTCGAACAGCTGCCGGGACAGGTAGAGCCGGCCCTCCGGGGAGTTGACGTGCTGGTAGAGGTTGAGTACCAGGTTGTTGGCGACGATGGTGTCGCCGGTGGCGAAGAAGGCGACCAGTCGGGAGACCAGGTGCTGCTCGGCGGGCGAGAGCTTGGCCAGGTCGACGAGGTCCGAGTGCAGGTCGACCTCCTCCACCGTCCAGGTGTTCTTGATCGCGTCCTTGAACCGGTCGAAGAAGTGCGGGTAGCGCATCGGTCGCAGGGTCAGGTCCATGCCGGGGTCGAGCAGCATGTGCCCTTGGCTGGCGCCAGCCGTGCGGGATTCGGGGATCGTTGTCACTGGCAGGCCTCGCAGCTCTCGGGATTCTCCAGGGAACAGGCCAACGCTTCGTCGTCACTCACGGTGAGGACCGGCATGATCGCCGGCGCGACGGCGACGGTGGCCTGCTGGATACGCGTCGCGGGACGCGAGCGCAGGTAGTAGGTGGTCTTCAGCCCGGACTTCCAGGCGTAGAGGTACATTGACGACAGCTTCCCGATGGTCGGCGCGCTCAGGAACAGGTTCAGCGACTGTGACTGGTCGATGTAGGGAGCCCGGGCGGCGGCGAGGTCGATCAGTGCCCGTTGGGGCAGTTCCCACGCGGTGCGGAACAGCTCCCGCACGTCGGCGGGCAGCTCACCGATGCCCTGCACGGATCCCTCGGCGCGCTTGATCTGCTCCCGGACCGCCGGCGTCCACAGCCCGCGCGCCTTGAGCTCGCGTACGAGATAGGTGTTGATCTGCAGGAACTCGCCGGACATCGTCTCGCGCTTGAACAGGTTGGACACCTGAGGCTCGATGCACTCGTAGCACCCGGCGATCGAGGCGATGGTGGCGGTCGGAGCGATCGCGACCAGCAGCGAGTTGCGCAGCCCGTGAGCGGCGACCCGCTCCCGCAGGGCGGCCCACCGTTCGACCTGTGTGGGTTCGGCGCCCCACAGGTCGGGGTGCAGCTCGCCGCGAGCCGCCCTGGTCTCGGCGTACGCGGGATGCGGGCCGCACCGCTCGGCGAGCCCGGCCGAGGTCTCCAGGGCGGTCAGGAAGATCTCCTCCTGCACCCGGGTCGACAGCTCACGAGCCTCGGCCGAGTCGAACGGCAGGCGCAGGGTGAAGAACGCGTCCTGCAGGCCCATCAGCCCGAGCCCGACCGGCCGCCAGCGCGGGTTCGACGCCGCCGTCTGCTCGGCCGGGTAGTAGTTGATGTCGATCACCCGGTCCAGGAACACCACCGCGGTCCGTACGGTCGCCCGCAGCTTCTCCCAGTCGACCCCGTCGGCAGTGACGTGGGCGCCGAGGTTGACCGAGCCGAGGTTGCAGACGGCGGTCTCGGTGTCGCTGTTCACCTCCAGGATCTCGGTGCACAGGTTGGACAGGTGGATCGTGTTGCCCGGGGCGCCGGTCTGGTTGGACAGCCGGTTCGACGGGTCCTTGAACGTCATCCACCCGTTGCCGGTCTGCGCCAGCGTGCGCATCATCCGCCCGTACAGGTCGCGGGCCTTCACCGTCCGGACGGCCTTCTTCTCCGCGACCCGGTAGGCGGCGTCGAACTCCTCCCCGTACAGGTCCGGCAGTTCCGGCGCGTCGGAGGGGTCGATCAGCGACCAGTCACCGTCCGCCTCGACCCGGCGCATGAACTCGTCCGGGATCCAGTTGGCCAGGTTGAGGTTGTGCGTGCGGCGGGACTCCTCACCGGTGTTGTCCCGCAGCTCAAGGAACTCCTCAATGTCCGGGTGCCACGGTTCCAGGTAGACGCAGGCCGCGCCCTTGCGCCGGCCGCCCTGGTTGACCGCGGCCACGCCGGCATCGAGCGTCTTGAGGAACGGCACGATGCCGTTGGACCGGCCGTTCGTGCCGCGGATCAGCGCCCCCCGGCCACGGACCCGCGTCCAGGCGATGCCGATGCCGCCGGAAAATTTCGACAGCTTCGCGATCTGGTGGTACCGCTCGTAGATCGAGTCCAGTTCGTCCCGGGGCGAGTCGACCAGAAAGCACGACGACATCTGGGTGTGCCGGGTGCCCGAGTTGAACAGCGTCGGCGAACTCGGCAGGTACGCCAACGAGGACATCAGCCGGTAGAACGAAATCGCCTCGCCGGGCGTCCCGGACAAACCGCAGGCCACCCGCAGCAGCCAGTACTGCGGCGTCTCCACCACGAGCCGCGACTGGGGGTGGCGCAGCAGGTACCGGTCCGCGACCGTGCGCAGCCCGAAGTACTCGAACCGCAGGTCACCGTCCAGGTTCACGGCGTCGTCGAGCTTGCGGCCGTTACGAGACACGAAATCGGCCGTATCGTCACCGATCAGACCCAGGCTGTGCGCGTACCGGATGGACTGGCTGAAGCTCGCCACGCCCTGCCCGCGAACCTCCTTGTCCACGTACGCGGCGAGCAACCGGGCCGCCAGCTTCGAGTACTGCGGCTCCTCACCGATCAGCTCCGCCGCCGTCTGGATCGACAGCTTGTCCAACTCGGCGGTGCTCGCCCCGTCGTAGAGACCGCTGATCGTCTTCGTCGCGACCCGCAGCGGATCCACCTCGTCGAGGTCGGCCACCCACCGCTCCACCGCCCTGACGATCTTGTTGACGTCCACCGGCTCGGTGTCGCCGTTGCGCTTGCGGACCTGCATCGCATGCCGACGCTGCTCCGGCACCGCCTGATCGGCCGCAGCCTGCTCCTGCGTCGCCGTCATGTCCCCTCCTCACGCCTGCCGACGAGGCCGACGGACACGCAGGGGTGACGCCACTGATCGCCGGACGGCGCGCATACTGGGGCCGGCGGCGATGGCGTCGGCCGTCCCGCGCGGCCTCCGACCGCCGCACGCGGCGCGTGCGGCGCGCTGGCAGGTCTTCGGACTCGCGGGCGTGACCGTTCGGTCTCCTACTGGCCGTCGCTTCCCAGACCTTTCGGTCCAGTGCTTAATGACGGCGGTCGTTCCCACTCACCGCTGCGGGGCAGTCCCGGACTCGCACCGGGTTCCCTCTTGCCTCGACCACCCGCCAAGGCGGTCGAACCAGCTGCGTGGGCCACCATATATGGCCCTGCCGCTTCCCGGGAAACACCAGATGTCGTGTCGTCGTGTCGGTTTGATCTCAGTGGGCATGGTCGTCGATATGCCGACCCGCCGGTCGTGACGGCGCCCGGCGTTCGGACCTCGGGCGCGTCCGGTGCAGCGGGGAAAATCGACACCGGGCCGGTAGCGCTCGACGCGCTCCTCGCTCAGTTGGTGAGCGCGGCGCGCCACTGGGCACGACGGACGTCGGAGGGGGTGAGCACGCAGTCACCGCAGCTGCCGCCGCCCGGTATGCGGTAGAACAGGCAGCAGGAGCGGCGGACGAAGAACCGGCGGGGGAGTGCGGGATCGGGGCGCTCGAACCAGCCGGTGCCGTGCAACGGCGCCAGGTCGAGCACGGCCTCGGCTAGGGCCCCCGCCCGATCGCTCAGAGTGGGATCCGCCGCGGCCAACATGGTGGCGGCGCCGGCCAGGGCGGACGCGGCGTTGCCCCACAGTACCTTGAGCGACAGCCGATATCGATGCGCGAACTCGGCCAGGACCGGTGCGACGATCCCAGCGACGATCCGGTCGGCGAACATCGCCGCTGGATCGGCGGTGGGCATCGGCGGGTCGGTTGCGGAGGTTGCCATCGGCAGCGGTCCGGCGATGACAGGTCGCCACCACAGGTTCGCCACCGTCAGCGCCGGCACCGCGCCGGCGGCGACCGTGGCGGCAAATGCCGGGGACAACAGCCGGGCGAACAGGCCGAGCGACACGGTCGACGCGACGACCCGCTGGTCGAGCGCGTCGGCGGCGAGCCCGGCCCGGCTGGCCAGCATGCTCCCGGCGGTGACGATCCGATCCGCGAGCACCGCCGGGTCGCTGACGAACTCGTCCACGGGCCGCCAGCCCTCGTCGGGTCGCCACGGCTCGAGTGCGAAGAACGGACCGAACTGAGCCAGATTCACAACGCGTCTCCCCGCCGTCGATTCCGCACCTCGTCGCACCCGCTGCAGTGTCACGTGCCGCCCACCCGTTGACACACCGGGTGGGCGACCGTAGCTTCCCGGGAAGCAAATCGTGACGGTGTGCGGAAGCCGGTGCAAAGCCGGCGCGGTCGCGCCCCTGTAACCGCCACTCGCGGGAGCCAGATACGGGCGCCGTCAAACCGTCGTACAGCAGGATCGCGATGCGCGGCTCGCGACCGTTCGCCGTGGCTCCGCTGGGCGCCGCATCGGCCGGCGCCGCCAGGCCGGTCGCGGCCAGCCCCGTGCCCACTCCGCCAGCAACGGCTGCTCGCAGGATCGCGCGCCGTCCACGATCCACACTCATGACCCCGGTTCCTCCTTGAAAGGCAGTCCTCGGGTAGTCGAGCCAGCGCGCGGTCCGGTTCCCGGACAGCCGGCCTCCCGCCGGTTTGCGTGTTGGCCATGCACCGTGCCTGCGCCGACCGGCGGAGGCCGCCATCGGAGCGAGGGGCGTGGCCGTCGGATGACGACAACACTGGCACTGACCGCGCTGGTCGACGGCGGGCCCGGCTTCTGGCGCCGGATCTCCCCTGCGAGCTCTGCCTGGGTCAGGCAGGGCCCCTCAGTCTTGGATCGTTATTGCCAAAGCTTGGCAACTACGTAATGCTTGCAGCAGTGGGCGGGTGTCCCGGCTCGCGATGATCCGCACCTCGCCGGGACACCCGCCCGCTGCGCTGTCGCCCAAGAGGAAGGAGCCTGCTGGTGGGCGTCTACACGCTGCCCGACATGCCGTACGACTACGGTGCGCTGGAGCCGGCGATGTCCGGCGAGATCCTGGAGCTGCACCACAGCAAGCACCACGCGGCGTACGTGAAGGGCAGCAACGACGCCCTCGACCGGCTGGCCGAGGCGCGGGAGAAGGGTGACTTCGCGGCGCTGGTCGGGTTGGAGAAGGCCTTCGCGTTCAACCTGTCCGGGCACGTGCTGCACTCGATCTTCTGGAACAACCTGTCCCCGGACGGTGGTGACCGCCCGGACGGGGAGTTGGCCGCCGCGATCGACGAGCACTTCGGCTCGTTCGAGGGTTTCGCCGGGCAGCTGTCCGCCGCGACGACGGGCGTGCAGGGTTCCGGCTGGGGCGTGCTGGCCTGGGAGCCGCTGGGGCAGCGGCTGATCGTGGAGCAGGTGTACGACCACCACGGCAACGTCGGGCAGGGCGCCACTCCGCTGCTGGTCTTCGACGCCTGGGAGCACGCCTACTACCTGCAGTACCGCAACGTGCGTCCGGACTACGTGGATCGGCTGTGGGATCTGGTGAGCTGGGCTGACGTCACCGCCCGTTTCGACGCCGCCCGCGCGGTCACGTCCAAGCCGTGACTGGCGTGCCGCGACCGTTATCGGTCGCGGGCCTCGTTCAAGTGCCGCTTGAGTCGTGGCGGCCCGTAAACCTGACCGGTCACGTACTTGTCTCATCGGCTCGGCACGAGTGGCCGTCGCCTCGGCAACCACAGGAGCACATCAATGGGTAAGCCTCTGTCCACCCGAGTGATGGCGCTGGCCGCCGCCGTTCTGGTCGCGGCCGGCTGCTCGTCGCCGACGGCCTCGCCGGACACTGCGGGCGGTGCCGCAACGCTGGTCGTGGCGACCTCGGGTGAGCCGGACACCCTGAACCCCGTGCTGAACTATGGCGTCGACGGTGGTTCGTTGATCTTCGACGGGCTGGTGGCCCGCGACGCCCGCAACCAATTGGTGCCGGCACTGGCCCGGGAGCTGCCCACCGTGTCGGCCGACGGGAAAACGGCCACGGCGAAGCTGCGGGACGGGGTGCTGTTTCATGACGGCAGCCCGTTGACCGTCCAGGACGTCGTCTTCACCTACCGGGCGGTGCTGGACCCGAAGGTCGACTCGACGCTGCGCTCGGACCTGGACATGCTCGCCTCGGTCACCGCGCCGGACCCGTCGACCGTGGTGTTCACCCTGAAGTACGCATACGCGCCGTTCCTGCAGCGGTTGGCGCTGGGCATCGTGCCCGCGAAAGCCTTCGCCGGTAAGGACGTCAACACTGCCGAGTTCAACCACAAGCCGGTGGGAACCGGCCCGTACCGGGTGACGTCGTGGACGCCGGGGGATCGGCTCGTGCTCGTGGCCAACGAGAAGTACTGGGGCGGCAGGCCGGCCAACTCCGGTGTGGTGGTGGCGTTCGTCGCCGACGACAACGTGCGCGCGCAGCGGATGCGGGCGGGGGAGTTCGATGCGGCGGAGTTGGCGCCGAAGCTGGCTGCCGGGTTCGACAAGCAGGGTGGGTACTGGGTGCAGCGGGTGCCCACTGCCGACTATCGGAGCGTGATGCTGCCGATGGGGAACCCGGTCACGGGCGACGTGGCGGTGCGGCGGGCGCTCAACGCGGCAGTGGACCGGCAGGCGATGGTGACCGGTGTGCTCGGCGGGGCGGGGGAGCCGGCGTTCGGGCCGGTGCCGCCGTCGTCGGAGTTCGCCGAACCGTCCATTGCCGGCAAAGCAGTCGCCGACCTGGCCGCCGCGACCGCCGCTCTCGACGCTGCGGGCTGGCAGCCGGGCCCGGACGGCGTCCGGGTCAACGGCGGCCGGCAGGCCGCGTTCACGCTCATGTATCCCGCCACCGACAGCCTGCGCAAGGAGTTGGCGCTCGCGGTCACCGCCGACGCGAGAAAGGTCGGGATCAAGGTGACGCCGGAAGGGCTGACCTGGGACGCGATCACGCCGCGGATGAAGACCGACGCCCTGGTCATGGGATACGGCACCCCGTACGACCCGGACTTCGTCTCCTACAAGCTGTTCGGCTCCGCATTGGCCGGCCAGGGCTTCTTCAACCCCGGCTCCTACAAGTCCCCAGTGGTTGACCAGGCGCTGCAAGATGGCCGCGACCAGGCCGACCCCGCCGCCCGCAAGATCGCCTACGCCACGTTCCAGAAGCAGCTCGCCGCCGACGTGCCGTGGGTGTTCCTCACCTACCTGCAGCACACCTACGTCGTGAAGGACGCCGTCGCCGGGCTGATGCCGCGGGTCGAGCCGCACGAGCACGATGTCGCCAACAGCCTCTGGTGGAACATCCACACGTGGACGACGAAGCAGTGATCGCGCCGATCCCGGCCGGCGGATCGAACCCGCCGGCTTTGGCGAAGGCCCCGTCGGATACTTCGCCTGGCCGCCGACGTCGACTGGCCGGCGCCGGCACCGTGATCCGCCGCCGGGCGCTGGTCGCCGTGCCGGTCCTGGCTGCCACCAGCGTCGGCATGTTTGCCCTCGGCGCGGCCTCCCCGATCGACCCCGCCCAGCAGTATGCGGGCGCGGCCGCGTTCACGACCAGCGAGGAGAACCTGGCGCAGATCCGCGCGAACTGGGGAGTCGACGACCCGCTGCCGGTGCAGTACGCCCGCTGGGTCGGCAACCTGCTCCGCGGTGACCTGGGCTGGTCGACCAGCCGACACGAGCCGGTCACCTCGGTGCTGGCCGCCCGCGCCGGCTGGACCCTGCTGCTCGTCGCCGCCGCCCTCGCGTTGGTGCTGGTGACGAGCCTGCTGTTGGGCACTCTCGCCGCATACCGGAGGGGTGGCTGGTTCGACCGGGGCCTGCGCGCCACCGCGTACGCGGTGCAGTCGATGCCCGTGTTCTGGATCGGTCTGGCCGCGATCGCCGTGTTCGCCCTCAGCCTGGGTTGGCTGCCCGCCGGTGGACTCACCGACGTCACCGCCACCGGCACGGACGCCGCGGACGTGGCGCGGCACCTGATCCTGCCGGTGACCGTCCTGGCGATCTCCCAGGCGCCATGGTTCGTACTGTTCATCCGCGACGCGGTCGCCGACAGCCTCCGCGACGACCACGTCCTCGCCGCCCGCGCCCGGGGCCTGCCCGGCCGTACCGTCCTGTTCGGCCACGCGCTGCGCACCGCGCTGCTGCCGTTCCTCACCCTGGTCGGCACCCACCTGCCCGAACTCGTCGGCGGCGCGGTGCTGGTGGAGACGGTGTTCTCCCTGCCCGGCCTCGGCGCGATCACCGTGCAGGCCGCGCTGGGCGCCGACTTCCCGCTGCTCGCCGCGACCACGCTGGCCACCACCGTCGTGGTGCTGGCCGCGAACCTCGCCACCGACCTCGCCTACACCGCAGCCGACCCACGGGTACGCCTCGATGACTGATCTTGCCCTGCCCGCCCGGCCTCGGGGGCTGAAACCGCGTGCCGGACGTGCCGGCGTCACCGTCGCCACGGCTCTGCTCGTCGGCGCGGTCGCCGCCTGCCTGCTCGCCCCGGTCCTGTGGCCGCTCGACGAGAGCGCCGTGGACCTGGCCCGTACCCGGCTCGCGCCGTCCTGGCAGCACCTGGCCGGCACCGACGACCTGGGCCGCGACGTGGCGCTGCGCAGCCTCTACGGGCTGCGGGTCTCCCTGCTCGTCGGCGCGGTCGCCGCGCTCGTGGCCACCGTCATCGGCGGCCTCGTCGGCGCCGTCGCCGGCACCGTCGGCGGGCTGGTCGACCGGGTGCTGATGCGGATGGTCGACACCATCGCCGCGTTGCCGCACCTGCTGCTCGGCATCTTCATCGTGGCCATGCTGCGCCCCAGCCTCGGCGCGGTGATCCTGTCCATCGGGCTGACCCACTGGCTATCCACCGCCCGCATCGTCCGGTCCGAACTGCTCAGCCTGCGCACCCGACCGTTCATCGACGCCGCCGTTTCCGGCGGGGCCAGCCGTGTCCGGGTGCTCACCCGGCACCTGCTGCCGCACGTGCTGCCCCGGCTGGCGTTGGCGACCACGCTGATGGTGCCGCACGCCGTCTGGCACGAGACCGCCCTGTCCTTCCTCGGCCTCGGCCTGCCCCCGCACCTGGCGTCGATCGGCAACATGATCAACGACGGGCAGCGGTCGCTGCTCACCGGCGCCTGGTGGGCCAGCATCGTCCCCGGCCTCGTCCTCGCCGCCGTCACCCTGGCCCTGGCCACCCTCACCGGCCGGTGGCGCGACCGCCTCGACCCCCGCGTCCGAGCGGAGCTGAACCTGTGACCACCAGCGCCCCGGCCATCCCCGACACCGGCCAGCGGTCGGCTCTGCTGGAGGTCGACGGGCTGACCGTCCGTTTCCGGCTCCGCGACGTCGTGGTCCACGCCGTCACCGACCTGCGCCTGCAGGTGCACCCTGGGGAACTCCTCGCGGTCGTCGGCGAGTCCGGGTGCGGCAAGTCCGTGCTCGCCCACGCCCTGCTCGGACTGCTGCCCGGCAACGCCACTGTCACCGGCCACGCCCTCCTGCACCCACCCACCGGCGAGCCGATCGACCTGACCGGCTGCGGTGAACGGCAGCTGTCCCGGGCGGTGCGGGGACGCCAGCTCGGGCTGGTGCCGCAGAGTCCCGCCACCGCCCTCACTCCGGTCCGCACCGGACGGCGGCTGCTGGAGGAAACCTTGCGCGCCCACGGCCACACCCGACGCGACGCCACACCAGCCGCCGACCGCCTCGCCGCCGACGTCGGCCTCGACCCGGTCGACCTCGACCGCTATCCGCACGAATTGTCCGGCGGCATGGCCCAACGGCTGGCCACCGCGCTCGCCCTCGCCCCGGACCCGCCGCTGCTGCTGGCCGACGAACCCACCACCGGCCTGGACCGGCCGCTGGTCGACCACACCCTCGACCTGTTACGCCGCCGCTGCGACACCGGCGCGGCCGTCGTGCTCATCACCCACGACCTCACCGCTGCCCGCCGAGTCGCCGACACGATCGCTGTCATGTACGCCAGCCGCATCGTCGAACACCGCCGAACCGACGCCCTGTTCACCGCACCGGCCCACCCCTACACCGCCGGGCTGCTCGACGCACTACCGGAGCGGGCCTTTCGACCCGTTCCCGGCCACCCGCCCATGCTCACCGACCTGCCCATCGGCTGCGCGTTCGCTCCACGCTGCGACCGCACCACCGACGTGTGCCACGACCCGCCCGGCCCGAGCGGGGACGGCGCCGGCCGGGTCGCCTGCCACCACCCCCTGACCGACGGAGGGCGGGCATGACCGCCACCGCGCTTGCCGCGCATCAGGTCACCGTCTCCTACGGCCGACAACGGGTCCTCGACCGCGTCGACCTGCACATCTCTCCCGGGGAGACAGTCGGTCTCCGCGGCCCGTCCGGCAGTGGCAAGTCCACCCTCGCCCGGGTCCTCGCCCTCCTACACGCCCCCGACACCGGGCACGTCACCCTCGACGGCCAGCCCGTCGTCGGCGTCCGCCACCGGCTGCCCGCCGCACTGCGGACCCGGGTCGCGATCCTGTTCCAGAGCCCCCGCGCCGCCACCGACCCCCGGCTCACCCTCGCCGACATCATCGCCGAACCACTGCACGCCACCGGCACCCACAGGCAAGAGGCGGCCCGGCGCGCGGCGGAGCTTGCCGACCTCGTCGGCCTTACCCCGGACCTGCTCACCCGGCGTCCGCACGCCGTCAGCGATGGCCAACTGCAACGCGCCTGCCTGGCCCGCGCCCTCGTCCACCAGCCCGACTACCTCATCTGCGACGAAGCCACGGCCATGCTCGACGCCTCGACCCAGGCCCACCTCGCCGCCGTCATCACCGACTACCAACGCCAGCACACCGCAGGTGTCCTGCTCATCACCCACGACCCGGCCCTGATGGCCCGCTGGGCAACCCGGACCGTCGACCTACCCGTAAACCAGTAGACCCCGCCTCGGCGCCGCCCAACTGCCACGCGTGCCGGGCTGTGCCCTACCCGGCAACCAGTGGCGGCGGCTCGCGTAACGGCACATGATCGAAACCGGTGATGACCGCGGCCGCCGCCTGGCAGCGGGAGCGTAGGAGGATCCAGCGGATCAGCGGACATCGCCGAACCGAGCCAGTGGGCGTCCTCGTAACGCCACATCGGACGCCGAGAACACTCGCCGAAACCGCCTGGCCACTGCCGGCCTCGTCTCCGACCGCTGCCCCTCGCCGTAGCGGGTTGTCGTTGCGGAGACGGCCTCCGCCAGGTCAGCAAGAGCGGCGTTCCCGGCTGTCGGTGGTGTCGGCATCGACCATGGCGGTGATGAGGTCGTCGCGGGCGCGGGCGACCCTGGACCGGATCGTGCCGACGGGGCAGTCGCAGACCTCTGCGGCTTCGGCATACGAGAGGCCGAGCACTTGCGTGGCGACGAACGCTTCCCACCGCTCTGGTGGAAGGTGGTCCAGGAGCCGCCACAGGATGACCTTGTCCTCGACCGGGAAGGCGCGGGCGGCTTGCGAGTGTGTGCCGGTGTGCGAGTCTTCCAGCCGGGTCGGCTGGGGTCGGGCGGCTGCGGCGCGGTGGTGGTCGATGACGACCCGTCGGGCGATTACGAACAGCCAGGTTCGGGCGGAGGACGCGGCGGTGAACTTGGGCAGGCTGCGCAGTGCCCGCAGGTAGGTTTCCTGGGTCAGGTCGTCGGCCTCGTTAGGCCCGGCGAGGTGGGCGATGAGCCGCCATACCTGCTGCTGGGTGGCGCGGATGAACGCGGCCGCGGCGGCCTGATCGCCGTCGCCGGCCGCAAGGGCAAAGCGGGTCGTCCGTGTCTTGTCGTCCACGTCCGGTCCTCCACGCTGCGGATGTTTCGGGCTGCCGCTCCGCAGTGGGTTGGGCAGCGCGGTGTCCTGGCGGAGAAAGTTTCGTGCACCCTGCTCGTATGTTGGGTCGAGGCGGGCAGAACTTTTGCCATTTGCATAAAAAGTTGCCGATGCCTTGATTAAAGCTGCGGCCTCGCGACGATGCCCTGATGCGTCGTCTGCCTCCGGCTTTTGGACGCGCGGCCTCGTGCCTGCTCGCGTTCGTCCTCGTCTCAGCGGTCGCTGTCCTCGGGTTCTCTGCGCCCGCGGCAGCTCACGGCACCTTGGCGATGTCCACCCCCGGGGAGGGGGCCGCGGTGAACGAGCCGTTGGCGGCGGTGCAGCTCTACTTCACCGAGAGGGTCGCCGCCAACGCGTACTTCACGATCACCGCGCCGGGTGGCGGACGGGTCGACAATGGCTGGAACCACGGGTCGCCCAAGCAGTTGGACAAGCCGGTACGGGAGTACTTCCTCGACGGGGGGAAGTTCGAGCCGCGCGAGTACTCGATGGGGTTTCCGGCGGTGGTGACGCTGGCGCATCTGCCGGCGGTGGGGCAGTACTCGGTGAGCTACCTGTCGGTGGCCTCGGACGGTGAGCCGGTACGAGGCACGATGAGCTTCCGCTATACGGGGCGGGTGACGGCAGCGCCGCCGGGCTGGCGCCCGCCGACCAATCAGCCGGATCCGTCGCTGGTGGCGGCCGCCGAGCAGCACGCGACGTCCGGGCACGGATCGGGGTCTTCATCGGCTGCCCAGGCCGGGCTACCCGTGCCGTCGGGCCCGCCGGCCGCGCCACCGCTGTCAGCGTCCCCGCCCGCGGTGGCCGCTGTGTCGACGGCCCAGGATAACGATGGCGGCCTCGGGTGGGTGGCGTGGACCGGCTGGGCAGGGGCAGTCGCGGCGGCCGTGGCCGGCTTCGTGGGCTGGCGCCGCCGCCCGGCTCCCTTAGGCAAGGCGCCGGCCCCCGCTCCAGGGGCCGAACGGGCGCGGCCGGTCGCGCCGGCGCCAACCGCACGGCCGCCGCGTCGCGCTCCGGCAGCAAGGCACGACGGGCCGCCGTCCCGGCGACGCGGAAGAACGAGGCGGTTGGCACCGCCGTGACCGCGCCGTTGGCGGCCGGACAGGAGGGGACCTCGGCGAGTGACCTCGCCACGGCGCGGCCCGTGATCGCCGGCCGGGTGGTGGCTTCGGACATAGCCGACCCAGCCCTGACGCTCGGGCCCGAGTTGAGCAACACCCGTTTCGCCTTGCTCGTCGCCGGGATGGTGGTGGCCCTGCTGGCCGGGTTCGGGATCGGGCGGATCGGTACGGGCGACGCGCGGACCCCCACCGGCGAGCCGACGCTCACGGCACCCGCCGGCGGGCCACGTGCCACCCAGCGGGCGCTGGTGGCGGCGGACAGGCATCAGCATGCGCCGGGTACCGGGGCGCACTCGCATCCGGGTGACGGCAGCGCGGGCCAGACGCAGGCGACCGGGACGACGGTCAGCGCCGGTGGATTCACGCTGCAGCCGGCGCGCCGGTCCCAGCCTGCCGGTGTGAGCGTGGACTACCGGTTCCGGATCGTCGGATCTGACCGGCAGGCGGCGACGCGTTTCACGGTCGTACACGACAAGCCGTTGCACCTGGTCGTGGTGGGTCGCGACCTGAGCGGGTACCAACACCTGCATCCCACCATGGCGCCCGACGGCACTTGGAGCGTCCCGTTGAAGCTGGCCCGGGCCGGTGGATACCGCGTCTACGCCGATTTTTCCATGACCGGGGCCGACGGCGGCCCGCTGCCGCTGGTCCTGGGCGTCGACCACGACGTGCCGGGCGCGTACACCCCGGCCGCGTTGCCGCCGTCGCAGCCGCAGGCGGCGGCCGGGCCGTTCACGGTGTCGATGGACGGCACGCCGACAGTGGGGGTGGCGGCGCCGATGGTCTTCCGGGTCAGCCGCACCGGCACCCCCGGGCCGGTGCAGCTGCAGCGCTACCTGGGCGCGTATGGGCACCTGGTCGTGGTCCGCGAGGGCGACTTGGGCTATGTGCATGTCCACCCCGAGCCGGAACTGGTCGACGGGGCGGTCAAGGTCTGGCTGACCGCACCGAGCACCGGCCAGTACCGGGCGTTCTTCGACTTCCAGGTCGACGGGAAGGTGCACTCCGCGCAGTACACGATCAACCTGGCCTGAGCGGCGTGGCGCCTGCGGCAGCATGCCGTAGGCGTGTGCCAATGATCGGCGGGCAGCCGGTGCCGCTTGTCGCTCGATGTCGGTCAGTAGTGCTCGTCGTGTGAAAAGTCCTCAACCGTCGTCAATATGTCGAGGCGTTGCGGGAACCAGCGAGGGCCGGCGGACGACTCTATGACTGATCGAACCGGTGCCTGACCTTCCTCGGCGGTGCCGGTAAGGCCGATGCCGTCGCACCCTGAACGAGGAGTTCTGCCTAGACCGTGGACAGCGACACCACGATCGACCAGATATCCGACAAGCCGGTGCGGCCTGCGCGACCCCGCCACCCTGGCCGTCACCGACACCGTGCGCTTCTCCGACTACCCGTTCATGGCCAAGCTCGCCCGCTGGGGCGTCGACATCCACATGGGCGTGCTGTTCGGGCTGCCGAACCAGATCGCCCTCGCCGGCCTCGCCACGGGGCTGGTCGTCATGGTGGTCCTCGGCTACCGGATGTGGTGGCAGCGGCGTCCCACCACCGCCGCCCGGTGGCGTCCCGGCCCGGCCGTGCGGCGTGGTGGCCTGCGGGCGCTGCCGTGGCCCGGGTTGGCGGCGGTTGCCGTGGTCGCGATCAATCTTCAGGCGGTGGCGCTCCGATGTCGTGGAGCGGCCTGCCGCGACGTGGCCTCACGGGACAGGCCGGGACTCGGCTACAGCCGCTGTCTCCGGTGTTGGTCTTCGCCGGCCTGGCTGGCTGCGGTGAGGAAGGCGTTGTAGCGGGCGAGGTCGTCGTCTTCGCCGGTGGCTTCGGCGCGGTCGGCGGCGCGGTCGAGGCGGGCCTGTTCTCGCTGGTCGGCGCGGATCCACTGGCGGACGAGGAGGATCATGACGATGGCGGCGGGGATCTCGCCGAACGCCCAGGCGATGCCCGCGCCCAGCTTCTGGTCCACCAGTAGGGACGAGGCCCAGGCGGGGTGGACGGAGGTGTACCAGTCCGGGGCGATGACGGTGGTGGTCTGCATGAGCACCAGGCCGAAGAAGCCGTGCGCCATCATCGCCGCCAGGTGGATGAGCACGAGGACGGGGTGGGGGATCCTCGGCCGGCCTGGGTCGACGCCGATGAGCACCCAGAACAGCAGGTAGCCGGAGGCCACGAAGTGGACCAGCATGGCGAGGTGGCCGAGGTGGGAGCGCATCAACGCGCCGAGCAGGTCACTGAAATAGAGCCCGAAGAGGCTGCCGGCGTAGATGCCGAGCGCGACCAGCGGGTGGGTGAGCAGTTTCGTGGGCCGGCTGTGCAGGGCGAGCAGTAGCCAGTCCCGGGCGCCGCGGACCTGCGGGTCGGCCGGGCGGCGCAGGGCGCGCAGGGCGAGGGTGACCGGCGCGCCGCCGACGAGCAGGATCGGCACCAGCATGGACAGCACCATGTGCTGCGCCATGTGCGCGCTGAACAGCACGTACGCGTAGCGCGCCATACCGAGGCCGGTGGACGCGGCGAGGACCAGCAGACCGGCGAGCCAGCTGGCGGTTCGGGCGGCCGGCCAGGGGTGTCCGGCCCGGTGCAGCCGCCGCACGCCGGCCAGGTAGGCGCCGGCCCCGGCGACGGTCACGATCAGGAAGAACAGGTCCGGCAAGGGCTGGCCGAGCAGGTTGCCCGGGGTGGGGGCGGCGGGCATCGGGAAGCCGAGCAGCTCGGTCAGCGGGTCGGCGTCGGCGGGGTCGGTGGCCACCGGGGTGGGGCTGCGGGACAGCGCCACGGACAGCCCCAGGGTGGCGGCGAAGACGACCAGTTCCCCGGCAGCCAGCCGCCCGAATGCGTCAGGCTTGCCGGCGTGCAGGGCCGGCAGGGTCCGGGCCCGGTGCGCGACGCCGACAGCCCCGAGGATCACCAGCGCCATGAGCTTGCCGCCCACCAGCCATCCGTAGCGGGACTGCCAGAGCTGGTCCACTCCGCCGAGGCGCACGGCGGCGTTGATGAGACCGCTGACCGCCACGGCGGTGAAGCAGCCCAGGGCGAGGCGGCTGTACCGGCTGGCGGTGTCGGCGAGGTGCCGGCTGCGGCGGACCATCAACAGCGCGGCCAGACCGCCGATCCACAACGACGCCGCCAGCACGTGCACGACGAGGCTGCTGACCGCGATCTGGTGGTTGCCGGCCCCGGCGGCGTGTCCGGTGAACGCCGGCGGGGTCACCGCGATCAGCGCCAGCACCGCCGCCGCAGCGGATATGCGGCGCGACACGCCCACCCGGGCGAGCACCGCCACGGTCAGGGCCAGCCCGGCCTGCAGCAGCAGGGCCCGCCCTTGGGAGATCGAGGACGCGAAGCTGACCACCGCGGCGGTACTAAGCCGCTCTGGTGGGAGGCCGAGCAGGTCCGAGACCGTCAGCACGATCAGCGCCGCGGCGGCTGCCGCCCAGCCGATGGACAGCGCGCCGGCCCGCCGCAGCAGCAGCCAGCCGTGCGGTGACACGCTGGGCCCGTCGCCGGGCAGCAGGAACGCCGCCGTGACAAGCATTCCGACGGCCAGGGTGGCGAGCGCGTCCGCGAGCAGCCGGACCAGCGGCAACGACCAGGTGGTGACCGGTCCAGGATCCGGCAGACCGGGAATCGCCACCGCGAGCGCCCCGCCGGCCCGCAAGGCGAGCACGAGTGCCGCCCCCGCCGACACGACGGCTACGACCGCGACTGCGATCGAGCCCGTCCAGCCCGTGGTGCGGTTTCCGGGCACCCCCGGGGTCCGGCCGTCGCCGATGGTCGTCGTCCTCACCTGCGGCGAGCCGTCCGGGACACGGTGCGGGTGAGGTTGGCGCGAACGGGTGTCTGACACGTCGATGTCCCTGGCGGTTGCGGACGGGCGGGAACGTACGGAGCCGGTGGGCCTCGGTCAGGAGGCGGCGCGGCGTCGACGCCGCAGCACCACGACCCCGGCGACAATGGCAACGAGGGCGATCCCGCCAGCCACCAGCAGTATCGGGCCAGAGCTGTCGGCGCGGCGTAACGAGGCCGCCGGGCTGGGCGAGGCGGGGGAGTCGGCGCCGGTGTTGGCGGCAGCAGAGGCGGCCATGTCCGGGGCGGCACTGGCGGTCGAGCCGGCGGCATCGGCGGTCGGATCCGCCACCGTGAACGAGTAGGAGCCCTGCACGGGGTGCCCGTCGGAGGAGACGACCCGGTACGCGACGGTGTAGCTGCCGTTGGCCAGCGGCTCGCTGATCGTCACTGTCCCTGTGGTTCCGGTGACGGCGGGTTCGCTGGTGGGGACTTTCCGCTGGCCGGCGTCGCTGAGCACGATGGTGGTGAACGCGGGGTCCAGCTTCTGCAGGAACTTCAGGGTGATCTGCGCCGGTGACTTGGAGATACGCGCGTCCTGGGCGGGGCTTGCCGCTTGGAGGCTGTTGTGCGCGGCGGCGGGAGTGGCCGGCGCCAGCAGGACCGCCAGCGCGGCCAGCACGGCGGCGACCAGCCCGGCGGAGCTCGAGCGGCGGATTCGAATGGGCATGACTGGTTCTTTCGGTGGTTGGTGGTGGTCAGCCGAGCAGTTGCTGGCCGATCCAGACGCCCTCTGGGCAGCCGGGTGGGATCGCGAAGACGGCGGAGCCGATCGGGGTGGTCCATTCGTTGAGTAGGTCCTGTTCGGCCAGCCGTTGCTGGATGGGCAGGAACTGGCGGGTGATGTCGGCCTGGTAAGAGGTGAAGATCAGTCCGCTGTCGGCGTGGCCCTCTGGAGTGGGGGTGCCGTCGTAGTTGTAGGGGCGGCGCAGGATCCGCATCCGGTCGTCGGTGACGTGCGCGCGGGTGAGGTGGGAGAAGTCGGAAATGACGGTGAGTCCGTCGGGGCCTGCGGCGGCGAAGTCGGGCTGGTCATGTTCGGCGCTGCCGGTGAGCGGGGCGCCGGTGTCGAGGCGTCGGCCGACGGCGAGTTCCCGGTCGGCGCGACCGAGCAGGTCCCAGGTTTCCAGGTTCATGCTGATCCTGCGGACGACCAGGGTGGTGCTGTCCCGCGCCCAGGCCGGACCGTCGGGCACCCACACGGCGGTCTCCAGCGGCCCGCCCGGCTTGGGGTTGGCCGTGCCGTCCAGCTGGCCGAACAGGTTTCGCTGGGTGCGGCCGGGTTCGGTGCCTGCGGCGCGGCGGAAGCCCTGCTGCACCCAGCGGACGGTGGCGAACGGGCGGCTGTCCTTGACCAGCACCCGCTGGGCGTGGGCGACGGTGAGCGGGTCGTCGGCGCAGATCTGCAGCAGCAGATCGCCACCGGACCAGCGGGGCTGCAGCCGATCGATGCGGAACGACGGTAGGTCGGCCACCGACGGGGGCCGCCGGGCGTCGACGCCGGCGGCGGCATAGAGGCCGGGGCCGAAGCCGAAGGTGACGGTCAGCCGCGCGGGCAGCAGGCCGAGTTCAGGTTCGGTGTCGGCCAGCGCCGGGCGGCCCTGGGTGAGGCGGGCGGCGTCGTCGGACAGCAGCCGCAGCATCCGACCCAACGCCGCCCGGTCGGTGCCGGGGCGGAGAGTGAACGCGACGAACGCGGCGTGCGCCTGCGGGTCGGTGGCGACGCCGGACTGCCGTGCGCCGTGGAACGGCTCGACCGCGCTGCCGATCGCGGCGACCGGCACCGCGCCGGCGGGCCGTGCTGTCGGCTCGTCGGGGCGGGCGGCGGTGACGGCGGCGGCGCCGGCGAGCGCGCCTCCGGCTGCGAGGGCGCCGCCGGTGAGCAGGCCGCGCCTGCTCACCGGGCGGGCGACGGGGCGCTCGGTCATGCCGCCGGGCTTAGCGTCGGCTGGCCGTGGTCGGGGCCGTAACTTTCCTGTGCGCCGGTGAACGGCTTGGCCACCGCGGTGAACATCTGGGTCTTCCCGTCGGCGAAGGTGAGCGTGAAGGTCAGCTCGTCGCCGGCCTCCACCGGCTGCTTCAGGTCCATCAGCATCAGGTGCTCGCCACCGGGCTGCAGCGTCGTGCTGCTGTGCGCCTTGACCACGATGCCCTGCTTGGGCTGCATGACCATCTTCCCGTCCTTCATGGTCATCTCGTGCAGCTCCATGGGAGACACGGCGGTGGCGGCGGCGGTGACGGTCACGTCGGTATCGCTGTCGTTCACGAGGGTGCCGAAAGCGGCGGTCATGCCCTTGTCGGCGGCCTTCACCCACGGGTCCCGGATGCCGAGCACCCCGGTCGCGGCGCTCGCCGACACCGACGCTGACGGGCTCGGTTGCGCCGACGGCCGGTCCGACGAGTCGCAGCCGACGACGCCGACCGCGAGGGATGCCGCAGCGGCGGCAAGCAGGATGGCCGGGCGTCGACGCGCGCCGGCGACGGTGGTAAGGGGCATGGGCGGTCCCTTCGCTGAATCAGTCTGTCGGGTGGTTGGTCGACCGTGACAAACGGAAAGTTCCAGGACAAAGGTGATTGATCTCACCAGCCTTGGGCAGGGCCGCGGTTTCAGGCCACCCGGCGGTCGCGCGGGGTTTGTGCCGTACCCCGGTACGGCGGGACCAGCCGGAGCGGGGCCGGGGCGGGTTCTGGCGCCTCCTCGATGTTCAGGCGCCAGCCCGGACGGTCGCCCCGCCCACGCGACGACGGCCCGTCGGGCCGCAGGCGGGGCCATGACAGCGCCACCACGATCGCGTAACCAGCGAGGAGGAACCCGTGGCTGACCAGCCGGGGGGTTTCGACCCGCCCGGTCAGCAGGTCGTTGACCGACAGCAGCACCAGCGTGCCCACGAACGCGCTCAACATGGGCACCAGCCCGGTCGGCCGCGTGCGCCGCGCCGCCACGAACAGGAACCCGGCCCCGACCGCCACATTCCAGGCCGCCGACTCGTGCCATAGATGCCCGGTGGCTAGCACACCGCTGTGGTCGTGCTCGCCGGCCGGTCCCCGGCCGACCTGTGCTAGCCCGAGCACCAACTGCAATGCGCCGAGGAGTCCCAACAGGCCCCGCAGAGTGAGCACGACCCGCTCCCGCAGACCGCGGCGCGAGGGTGCGGGCGCGGGCAGCGCGGCGAGGACCGCGTCGGCCAGGTCCGGCCCCGGGGCGGTGACGGTCAGCCGGGCACGCCGCGTCACCGCCGCGGCCTGGTCCAACCAGGCGCGGCAGCCGGCGCACTCGTCAAGGTGCGCGTCGGCCCCGGCCTGCTCGGCGGCGGTCGCCTCACCGTCCAGTTGTGCCGACAGGACCTCACGCCACTGCTCACACCCCATGTACCGGTAGTCGCGGCGATCGCCGAATTGGTTCCCGCATGCTGTGCGTCCCCGGTCACGCCCGCAGCAGGGCGAGCCCGGTTCAGCCCGCGGCGTCGCCCGGTGTCCGCCGCCGCCTGACCGGCTGGGTGCTCATCGCGGCAACGAGGTCCTCACGCGCCCGGGCCACCCGGGAGCGGATCGTGCCGACCGGACAACCACACACCTCCGCCGCCTCGGCATACGACAGGCCCAGGACCTGCGTGGCCACGAACGCCTCCCGCCGGTCCGCAGGCAACGCCGCGATCAGGCGCTCCAAAACCACCTGCCGATCGAAACCACTACGCGAGGCATCGGGGATGTCGAAGGAGTCCGACATCGGCACCGTGCGGGGCCGGGCCGACGCCGTGCGGACATGGTCGACGGCGACCCGCCGCGCGATACCGAGCAGCCACGTCAACGCAGACGAGCGCGCGGCGAACGACGGCAGCGACCGCATCGCCCGCAGATACGTCTCCTGCGCCAGATCATCGGCCTCGGATGGAGAGATCATCGTGGCAAGGAAGCGACGCACAGGGTGCTGAGTCGCGCCGATGAACCGGGCCGCCGCGTCCCGGTCACCACGTCCCGCCGCGAGCGCCCACGCGGTGATATCCGCGTCGTCAGTCACCCTGAACCTCCGTGTCCGGATCGCCAGTGCCGCCCGCCTGCCAGAACGACGACCTGTAGTAGTCCCGTGCCAGAGTACGGCACCGGCAGGTATGGGCGACGCCGCCGCTGGGATCCGGCTAACGGCGGCGAGTTCTACGACCTGGCCGAGGACTGGCCGGCCGGCTGGAACCAGGGCTACTCGGACGGCCAGGCGGCCTCGGTGCCGGTCGGCGGAAGCGCGCCACGGCCCGACCTGATTTTGAATGACCCTCGACGTACTGCCGGGCGGTGCCGGTGCGCTGGAGCACCAGTACCAGGGCCTGCTTGATGCTCTCCAACACGTGCAGCAGCGGCCCAGGCTGATGGCGGATTTCGGGACACGTTGAAACGACGTGACGTGTGCGACCATGTATGAGTCGTCCAGGCGGGAGGGGCAGCTGATGGTTGATCCGTCTAGCATGCTGGCGGCGGGGCAGCGCCGGCGGCCAAAGACCGGCGGCGTCGACGCCGTGCTGGCCCTGCTCGACGGGTTGACGGCTGGCCAGGAGATCCCAGCGGATGTGTTGGACCGGTTGACTGAGGGTGGCACGGCGGCGCAGGGCGCCGAGTTGCGGCGCCGGGTCGGCGAGGTTCACGCCGCGGTCAGCCGATGGCGGCGCCGCGACCAGCAGCTGTCGGCGCTGTTCTCCAGCGCCCGGGAGCTTGCCGAGCTGCGCAGTGTCGGCCCGCTGCTGGATCGGCTGGTGCAACGCGCTCACGATCTGGTGGGCAGCGACGTGATGTACCTGTCGGAGTTCGACCAAGGAACTGGTGAGCTGCGGGTCAGCTCGACGCTGGGGGCGATCACCGACGCGTTTCGGCGGCTGCGTGTCCCGCCGGGCGCGGGCCTGGCCAGCGAGGTGGCGCAGACCCGGGCGCCGCGCTGGATCAGCGGCTACCCGACCGCTCAGGTCCGCCACGACCCGCAGATCGACGCCGCGGTGGCGGGCGAAGGACTGGTCTCGCTGCTCGGGGTGCCGCTGCTGGCCGGGAACGAGGTGCTCGGCGTGCTGTTCGCCGCCTACCGCAGCGACCACCGCTTCACCGCCGACGAGGTGGCGCTGCTGTCCGCCTTCGCCGATCACGCGGCGGTCGTGTTGCAGACCGTCGAGCTGTTGGAGATTGCCCATCGCTCGGCGCGGGAGGCCGAGAAGGCGTCGGCCGAGGCCGCGCGGCACGCGGCTGCGGTGGAGCGGGCCGCGCAGGTGCACGAGGAGCTCACCGCTGTGGTGCTCGGCGGCGGGGACGCCGGGGGCATCGCCGTAACCCTCAGCCGCGCCTTGCATCGCGCCGTGGTGATCACCGACCGTTCACTGATGGCGGTGGCCGCGACCGACGCGAACGGCAGCCCGGTCCCGCTGTCCTTCCAATCCACCACCGCGATCGCCGCAGCGCTCGACGAGAGCAGATGGTCGGGTCAGCTCGTCGAGGTGCCCTCGGCCGACGTGTACGGCGTGGCGGCGGCGGTGGCGGGGCGGTCGACGCTGGGCGCCATCATCGTCGGCTCGGGTGCGGAGCACTTCGGCGCGGTCGACAAGCGCACGGTCGAGCGTGCCGGGCTCATCCTGGCGCTGCAAACCCTGCAGCAGGACGCCGTCGTACGCGCCGAGGAGCAGGTCCGTGGTGAGCTGCTCGCCGACCTGCTGGATTCGTCACGGCCACACGATGCGCACCTGCGCCAACGGGCCCGCGCCCGCCATGTCGATCTGCAGGCCGCGCGCACGCCCATCGCCGTGTGGGTCCGCGACGACGACCGGTCGGCGGCTGTGCGGGCCCTGCAGGACCCGGCTGTCGCCCTGCTCGCCGGCGAGCAGGGCTCGCTGGTCGCCGTGTTGTCCCCCGACGAGAGCGGTGAGCGGGCCGGCGCGGCCGTGGCTCGGCGGGTGCGTACAGCGATCGGCCGGGAGGCCCTTGTCGTCGTCGGCCGTCCCGGCATGCTGAGTGATCTCGCCCACCGGTGGTCCCAGGCGGCCGACTGCGTGCGGCTGCTGGATCGTCTCGGCGTGGCGTCCGGCGTCACCAGCGTCGACGCCTACGCGCCCTACCTCGCGCTGTTCGGTGACAGCGCCGTGGATGTCAAGGCGTTCACCCGCCAACTGATCGGCCCGGTGCTCACCTGGGACGCCGAACGGCACACCGAGCTGCTGGAAACGCTGGCCCTGTACCTCGATCAGCAGGGCAGCCCGGCCCGGACCGCCCGCGCGCTTGGCGTCCACGTGAACACGGTGTTGCAGCGGCTGGATCGGGTCGACGAGCTCCTGGGCGCGGACTGGCGGACGCCGGAGCGGCGGTTCCGGGTCACCATCGCCGTGCGGCTGCACCGCTTGGTGGCCATCTGATGACCGCCTTTACATGGATGCAACATCTACCTGTAGCCGCTTGACACTGGATCTCTGATCTATGGTGGTGCAGATCACCTGCTTCTAGCGTGGGTCGGCAGGCGGAACCAGTTCGCTGTCGGCAAACCACAGGCGCGGCCTTCGCCGCGCGAGGAGGAACGATGACCACCACCTCCACCACCAGCAGGCTGGCCGGGTTGCGTGACCGTACGGTAGCGGAGCGGCGCCGGCTCATCGCAGAGAACACCGGCGTGGAACTGGCGCGTCTTGACGTGCTGGAACCCATGTCCGGGCTGCAGGTGGAACAGGCCAATCACCTCATCGAGAACGTCATCGGCGTGATGAGCCTCCCGGTCGGCGTGGCCACCAACTTCACGATCAATGGCCGTGACGTACTCGTGCCGATGGCCACCGAGGAGGCGTCGGTGGTCGCGGCGGCCAGCAACGCCGCCCGCATCGCCCGCGTGCGAGGAGGCTTCACGACCTCGAGCACTGCACCGCTGATGCAGGCCCAGGTGCAAGTGCTCGACGTCGTCGACCCTGAGGCCGCTCGCGCTCGGCTACTCGAGGCCGCAGACGAGATCCTCCGACTGGCCAACGATCAGGACCCGTTGCTGATTCGGCTCGGCGGCGGCGCGCGTGAGCTGCTCGTCCGATTGGTCCGTTCCCAGGTGCAGACCTACGTGGTCGCGCACCTCGTGGTCGATGTCCGCGACGCGATGGGAGCAAACGCGGTGAACACCATGGCGGAGGCCGTCGCCAGTCGCGTCGGTGAGATCGCCGGCGGACGGCCGCTGCTGCGCATCCTTACGAACAAGGCCGACCTCCGCGTCACACGGGCCCGTGCCGTCTTCGACGCTGAGAGCCTCGGTGGCCCCGAAATCGTCGACAACCTCGTGCACGCCGCCGCGCTCGCCGAGGCCGACCCCTACCGGGCTGCCACGCACAACAAGGGCATCATGAACGGCATCACCGCGGTCGTGCTGGCGACCGGCAACGACACACGCGCGGTGGAGGCCGGCGCGCACTCGCATGCCGTGGGCCCGGACGGCCGGTACACCTCGCTGTCGCACTACGAGAAGGACGCCGACGGCGACCTCGTCGGCGTCCTCGAACTGCCGATGCCGGTCGGTCTCGTCGGAGGCGCCACCAAAGCCCACCCGGTGGCGCAGGCCGCCCTGGCCATCCTCGGCGTCACCACCGCCCAGCAGTTGGCTGACGTCATCGTCGCCACCGGGCTGGCGCAGAACCTCGCCGCGATGCGGGCCCTCGCCACCGAGGGCATCCAGCGCGGCCACATGTCGCTGCACGCCCGCAACATCGCGGTGACCGCGGGCGCGAGCGGCGACGAGGTCGACAAGGTCGTTGCGCGGCTGATCAGCGACCGCGCCATTCGCAGCGAGCACGCCGAGAAGGTCCTCGCCGAGCTGCGCGCCGCTCAGTGACTCGACCGTCGGCTCCGCCAAGCACCGTTCCCGAAGGAGAGACATGACTCTGTACGTGGGTATCGACGTCGGCGGGACCTTCACGGACGCTGTCGCCGTCATCGACGGCCGTGCCGTGCGTGGCAAGGCCTTCTCGACCAAGGACGTCACCAGCGGTATCCTCGCTGCCCTGAGCGTTCTCCAGCAGCGCCTCGGCATGCAGGAGCGGGCCTTCTACACCTCCGTCGACCGGCTGGTGCTGGGCAACACGATCGTCACCAACGCCGTCGACGAGCAGAAGTACGCACCCGTGGGCCTGCTGACCACGCAGGGCTTCCGCGACACCCTGCGCATCGCCCGCTCGGCGCGCACTGATGAGCGCAATCCCCACGCCATGGCCCCGGCACCCGAGATCGTCGCACGTCGCCGGATCGTCGAGGTGGCCGAACGGGTCGACGCACGAGGGAACGTCCTGGTGCCGCTGGCCGAGGCGAGCATCGCCGCAGCGGTGGACAGGGTGTTCGCCGCGGGCGCTGAGTCGCTCGCCGTCTGCCTGCTGTGGTCCTTCCGCAACCCGACCCACGAGCAGGCCATCGCCCGATACCTCGATGCCCACCACCCCGGCGTGCCCTACACCCTGTCCAGCGAGCTGACACCGGTCTACCGCGAGTACGAGCGCATGGTCACCACCGCGCTGGATGCCGCGGTGAAGCCGCTGGTCGCCGAGCACTTCGACCAACTCGCCAAAGAGTTGGCCGCGCGTGGCCTGCAGCAGCGGATACAGATCATGCAGGTACACGGTGGTTTCCTGTCCGTCGAGGAGACCGGCAAGGCGCCGATCGCCATGTTCAACTCCGGGCCGGTCGGTGGTGTTACCGGCGCGCGGCTGCTCGGCCAGCGACTCGGCCGACGCAGCATTCTCACCGCCGACATGGGCGGCACCAGCCTCGACGCGGCGGCCATCATCGACGGCCAGTTGCGGGTCCTTCCCCGCGCGCAGATCGGTGGGCTGCAGACCAGCCTCACCGCCGTCGACATCGAGACCATCGGCGCCGGCGGCGGCAGCCTGGCCTGGGTCGACGGCCGCGGGGTCATGCGCGTGGGCCCGCACTCGGCAGGCAGCACACCCGGTCCCGCCTGCTACGGCAAGGGAGGCAACCGCCCGGCCGTCACCGACGCCGCGCTCGTCCTGGGCCTGATCAACGCCGGCTACTACCTCGGCGGGTCGGTGCCGCTCTACCCCGAGAAGGCCCGGGAGGCCCTGCGTGCCGAGGTTGCCGGACCGCTCGGCCTGACCGAGGAAGAGGCCGCGGCGGGCATCTACCGGCTGACCGCGTCGCAGCTGGCCAATGCACTGCGCAAGGTCACGGTCAATCGCGGTCACGACCCGCGAGAGTTCACGCTCGTCGGGTTCGGCGGCGCCTGCGGTTTGTTCGCGGCGGCCATCGCGGCCGAGACGGGCGTGAGCGAGATCGTGCTGCCGCGCAACGCGGCGGTCTTCTCCGCCTTCGGGCTGATGCACGCCGACTCGGTCTTCTCCGCCGTCCAAACCTCGCCGTGGACCTTCGACCAACCGGCCGAACTTCTCGAGGAGTCGTTCCAGACATTGGAGGAACGCACGCGATCGTGGTTTGAGTCCGAGGGCATCCCGCACGATCGGCGCGAGCTCTACCGGGAGGCGGACATGAAGTTCGCCGGTCAGATCTTCGAGGTCACCACCCGGCTGTCCGGTGACCGCTTCGGCGAGCACGACAAAGACGATCTGCGGCGCCGCTTCATCGCCGACTACGAGGCAGAGTTCGGTTCCGGCACCGCTTGGACCGAGGCGGAGATCCTCCTGGTCAACAGCCGGGTTCGCGGCATCGGCCGTACCGATTCCCAGCACATCCTGGATGACGCCGACGTCGAGGAACACCGCGTCGACCGCAGGCAGATCGTGGACCCGGCCACCGCGGAGCTGATGACCGTGGAGGTGCACCGCGGCTTCCGCACGGTCGGCAAGGCCAAGGGCCCTTGCCTGCTCGAAGAGCCCGACACGACCGTCTTCGTCCCCGCCCGAGCGACCGTCGAGGTGGTCGACGGAGGCCACTTCCTCATCCGCCTCGACAACGCCTGACCGCCCGAAGGAGAGACCGTGGCACCGATTAGCATCCCCGCCGGCTACGACCCCGTGACCCTCGAGGTCGTGCGCATGCGCCTCGACTCCATCGTCGAGGAGATGGGGATCGCCATGATCCGTTCTTCCGGATCACCAGTCATAACCGAGGCCGGGGACCTCAACACCGCCCTCTTCGACGCCCAGGGCCGGATTTGGTCCTACTCCGACTACGTCCAATTCCACATCGGGTCCGGCAGCGTGGCCGTCCAGAACCTGATCAAGGCTGTCGAGGGAGAGCCGCTGCACCCCGGCGACGCCTTCATCAGCAACGACCCGCACACCGCCGGCGCAAGCCACCCACCGGACACCAACGTCATCTCCCCGATCTTCTACGGAGAGGAATTGATCGGCTGGGCCCAATCCCAGGCCCACCTCGTCGACGTCGGCGGCATGACGCCCGGTGGATTCGCGCCCTCAGCACTGGACTGCTACGCCGAGGCGCTGCGACTGCCCCCCGGCGTGAAGATCTACGACCGGGGCCAGCCCGTGGAGTCGGTGCGCCGGCTGCTGCTCAACAACGTGCGCGTGCCGGTCCTCTACTGGAACGACGTGCGCAGCCTGGTCGCCAGCAACAACACCGGGATCAAGCGACTGCTGGCCACGGTGCAGGAGTTCGGCCTCGAGCGGTTCCGCGAGTACACCCGGCTGAGTTTCGAACTAGCCGAGCAGGTGGTGCGCGAACGCATCCGGCGGCTGCCCGACGGCGTATACACCGACGACGAATGGACCGAACACAACGGGCACGACGACGACTTGTTCCGCGTCCACTGCACGATGACGAAGCAGGACGACCACATCACCCTCGACTTCCGAGGCTCCAGCCCGCAGACCGGCGGCTTCATCAACTGCAGCTACGGCGCGCTGGTCGGCAGCATCGCCACCTCCGTCGTGCCGATCATCGCCTGGGACGTCCCCTTCAACGAAGGTGTCATGACCGCCTTCGACGTCCTGGTCGACGACAACTCCATCGTCAACCCGTCCCCGCCGGCCCCGATCAGCAACGGCCACCTCACGACCGGAGCTCGGGTCAGCCGCCTGGTGACCAAGCTGTTCAACCAGGCATGCCAGCACAGCAGCGACCCGCAGATGCGGCAGCGCAGCCAGGGCGTCTGGGCCGACAGCTGGACCGGCGGCATCTCAGCCGGCAACACCAACGCCGGCGACTTCTTCGTGCTGTTCAACATGGACGGCGGCGGCATCGGCGCCGGTGCCCAGCCAGAGCGGGACGGCCTCGACTGCGCCGGCATGATGACCCAGGTGAACAACGCCCTGCCGGACGTCGAGATGAATGAGATGCTCTACCCGGTGCTCTACCTGTGGAAGCGCCTCAACCTGGCCAGCCCCGGACACGGCGCATTCCGCGGTGGGTTGGGTCTCGACTTCGCCTGGACCTTGCACGGTGCCGAAACCGTCACCCAGACCGTCTTCTCCCCGAGCGCTCAGGTGCCACCGGACGGATTCGGTGGCGGACTGCCCGCCGGCGGCTGCGGGCACGAGATCTGGCGGGAGACCAACGTCGCCCAGCTGCTGGATCAGGCCGTCGTGCCGAGCCCGGGTGGTCTCAGGTCGAGGAGCCAGGACCTGCTGGCGATCAACCAGTCAGGCGTGACGATCCGGGCAGGAGACGTCTTCGTGCAGTGGATCGCCGGCGGCGGTGGATACGGCGATCCACTTCTGCGCGACCCCGCCCGCGTCGCCGCCGATCTCGACGACGCCTACATCACCGCCGCAGTGGCCCGAGACGTCTACGGGGTGATCATCGCCGACGGCAGGGTCGACGAGGCTCGCACCGCCGCCCGCCGGGCCGAGCTGCGAGCAGACCGGCTCGGCGGCGTTCAGCCGAGCGTGCCCGTACGCCCAGAAGCGATCGGCACCTCGGCGTCGGTGCCGCGACGGGACGCCGACGGGTGGTACTGCCCGGCCAGCGGATCACGCATCAGCGAGGCAGAGGACTGGCGTACCGACGCTGTCCAGCGGACGACCGGCGCCGCCGCGCGGCTGGGCGAGCTCGGCGTCCGGGTCCGCGATCGACGCGCCGCCCCTGCGGTCCTGATCGACGAGTACTATAGCCCCACCTGCGGAACGTTGCTCGAGGCGCGGATCCGCGTCGCCGACGAGCAGCCACTGCCGTCCACCTGACCGATCGCGTCGCGTGACCATGACCATCCTGCTCGCGCGAACCGTCGGACGGCTCCGGACACGGCAGCGGTCGGCCGCCTCCGCCGAGCCGGTCGGTGACCCTCGCACGGCCGTCAGATCCACCTCCCCGCGTACGACCAGACCGGGGCCCTGCAGAAGGAGAACTCCCATGACATCTCCGCTCGCCGGCCTGGACGGCTTGCTGGCAGGACGGAACGCGTCGGGCGCACTCGCGGGCGTGGTCGTCCTCGACATCACCCGCGTGGTCGCCGGCCCCTTCTGCTCGCAGATCCTGGCGGACCTCGGCGCGACGGTCGTCAAGATCGAACACCCCAAGGATCCGGACTACGCCCGCGGTTTCCCCCCGTTCTTCGGCGGTGACGAACACAGCGGCTTCAGCGCATTCTTCGCCCAGTTCAACCGCAACAAGCTCGGGCTTACGCTGGACCTGTCCCAGGAGCAGGGGAAGGAGGTGCTGCGCACGCTGGTCAAGCGGGCACACGTCCTGGTCGAGAACTTTCGCCCCGGCACGATGGACAAACTCGGTGTCGGCGCTGCGGAACTGCGCAAGATCAACCCGGCGCTCGTCTACACGGCGCTGTCCGGGTTCGGGCAGACAGGGCCGTACCGGCGCAGGCCGGCCTACGACAACTCCGCGCAGGCCACCGGCGGTCTGTGGTCCATGAACGGCTACCCCGATCGGCCACCGATCCGGGTCGGGACCATTATCGGAGACCTCGCCGCAACTATGTACGGCGTCATCGGTACGCTCGCGGCGCTCCGCCATGCGGAGGCGACCGGGCAAGGACAGCTCGTCGACGTCTCGCAGCAGGACTCCGTCCTGAGCCTCACCGAGAACGCAGTCGTCTCATACACGGTGGACGGCACGGTGCCGGCACCGCTGGGCAACAACCACCCGTTCGTCAAGCCCTACGAACTGTACGCGTGCAAGGACGGCTTTGTCTTCTTCGGCGGCTACACCGACAAGTTCTGGCGCCTGACCTGTGCGATGTTCGGGCGGCCGGAAATGGCCGACGATCCCGAGGCCGACACCATGGCGAAGCGGTTCAAGCCTGACGTCTACGAACGGAAGATCAAGCCCCAGCTGCTGGCCTGGTTCGCCGACCGGACGAAGGCCGAACTGGAGGCGCTCGCCGGCGACCAGGTCCCGCTCTCGGCGATCAAGACGATGGACGAGGTCGTGAACGACCCGCAGATCGCCGCCCGCGACATGATTGTTGACGTCGAGTACCCCGACTTCGGTCCGCTGCGGATGTTCGGGCAACCCATCAAGCTGGGCGTCACTCCCGCTCAGCCTCGGGGTCTGGCACCGCGTGTCGGCGAGCACACCGACGTCCTGCTCCGGGCGCTGGCCGACCTGACTGACGAATCCATCGCCGAACTTCGCGCGGCGGGAGTCGTCTGAATGACCATCACCCTCGAACGCCACGAAGCGGTCGCAGTCGTCACCATCGACCGGCCGGACAAGCTCAACTCCCTCACCCTGGCGATGTATCAGCAGCTGGGCGACGCCCTGATCGAGGTCCACGCCGACCCCGCGATCGCCGTCGCGGTGCTGACCGGGCGAGGTGGACGAGCCTTCTGCGTCGGCGCCGATTTGACCGAATCGATCCCGGCGCTGGCCGAGGGACGCTTCGACATCTCGGAGTGGGATCACGCCCACCAAAAGCATGTGCAGCAGCGCAAACCGATCATCGCCGCGATCAACGGCCTCTGCCTCGGCGGCGGGTTCGAGATCATGCTCTCGACCGACATCCGCATCGCCAGCACGACCGCCGAGTTCGGGTTGCCCGAGGTCGGCATCGGGGTCGTTCCGGCCGGCGGCACGCTGGTCCGGCTGACCCGCCAGATCCCATACGCCTGGGCGATGCAGCTGATGCTCGGCGGCGACCGCATCAGCGCGGACACGGCCCTGCGGTTCGGCCTGCTCAACGACGTCGTCCCCGCGGACGCGCTGCTCGACACGGCGATGACATGGGCGGTGCGGCTGACGCACAACAGCGGCACGGCGATGGCCATCGTCAAAGAAGCCGTCCAGTACCTAGCCGACCTGCCCAGTGATCAGGCCTTCCGATACGAGGCCCTGCTGGGGCAGAAGGCGTTCACCTCTGCCGACGCACGCGAAGGCATGTCGGCCTTCTACGCACGTCGTCGTCCGAACTTTCCCTCCCGCACGTACCCGGAGCCGAGCTCGTCATGAACCTGCCCAGCGTGGTCGCGCAGCCCGGCATGCCCGATGCCGTCCGCATCTATGAGGTCGGCCCGCGGGACGGCCTGCAGGCCGAGAAGCAGCTCGTCCCCACCGACGTGAAGCTCGAGTTCATCCGGCGTCTACTGGTGGCCGGCCTGCAAACCATCGAGCTGACCAGCTTCGTCTCACCGAAATGGGTACCGCAGCTGGCCGACGCCGCCGACGTCGTCGCTGGCGTCGACCTGGACTCGGCCCGGCACCCGGTCCTCGTGGCCAACGAGCGAGGGCTCGACCGCGCGCTAGCCAGCGGTGTCCGGGAGATCGCCGTCTTCACCAGCGCCACCGAATCCTTCGCCAAGAACAACCTGAACCGCTCGGTCGACGAAGCGCTCACCATGTTCGAGCTGGTGGTGCGGCGCAGCCGCGACGCGGGCGTCGCGGTCAGGGGCTACATCTCGATGTGCTTCGGCGACCCCTGGGAGGGACCGGTTGCGCTCGCCAAGGTCGTCCACGTAGCCCAACGGCTCATCGACATGGGCGCGACGAGCCTGTCCCTCGGCGACACGATCGGCGTCGGCACGCCCGGGCACGTGCTCGCGCTCGTTGAACGCCTGGAAGCAGCAGGCATCCCGCGTGGCGTCCTGGCCATGCACTTCCACGACACCTACGGACAGGCGTTGGCCAACGTACACGCCGCGCTGACCGCGGGAATCACGGAGTTCGACGCCTCGGCCGGCGGGATTGGCGGCTGTCCCTACGCACAGAGCGCCACCGGCAACCTCGCCACCGAAGACCTGGTCTGGATGCTCACCGGCCTGGGCTACCACACCGGCGTCAACCTTGAGCAACTCGTCGAGGCCAGTGTGTGGATGGCGAACCACCTGAGACGGCCGAGTTCCTCCCGCGTGGTGCGGGCCATGGCCTCGACCGACGACCGGGGCCAGGCCTGACGCCCACCAACCGCGGCTACCTCCACCGGCGCTCAACACCACCGAGGTGACGGCCTTGCTCGACCACTTGGGCACGCATCGCCGCCTTGGCCCGGAACCGTGAGCGTTGGACCTCTCGTTTCGAGTGCACGCCGAGTAGGGCCAGCAGCGACAGGTGAAGGTCGTTGCTGGCGGAACCGGTGGCCGTAGAAGGCTCGCTCGAACTCGCCCACGACCACCGCCTCGAACCCCCGGCCAGGGTCGGCGAGAGCTGCCAGCAGTCGCGCGGCTTGCGGACGACGTGGCCAGGGCACCTGGCGGGACTCGCCTACGTCGAAGAACTCGGCCACGATCACGCCTCGGCCGTCGATCACGTCCTCGGCGAAGTCACGCTGCCACCGCGCCGACGACAGCGGCTTCGGTGTCGTCGGGCGCCGCATCCGCACGCGGCCTCGCCGATTCGGCTGCCGAGGACCTCGACGCCGCCGACACCCTGGAACTGCTCGCGAAGGCTCCGGACCCGGCGAGCGCCGCCCGGTTGAGCCTGGCGCAGATCAGCGCGGCCCTCAAACGGGCCCGCCGACGCGACATACCCGCCAAGGCAGCCGCGATCCAGGCCGCGCTGTGCGCCGAGCACCTCGGCCAACCCGCAGTGGTCACCGCCGCGTGTGCCGCGTCGGTGCGGGCACCGGCCGCGCTGCTGATGACCCTCCACGATCAGGTCAAGGCCCTGCAAGGGCAGGTGGAGGCCCATTTTGGTCGGCACCCGGACGCTGAGATCATCCTGTCCCAGCCCGGACTGGGTGTCGTCCTCGGCGCCCGGGTGCTCGCCGAGTTCGGGTGACGACAACGCCCCCTACGCGTCGGCCAAGGCCCGCAAGAACTACGCCGCCACCAGCCCGATCACTTGGGAAGAAGAGGACCGTCGCGGCCCGGTTCGTGCACAACGACCGGCTCGTCGACCAGCGTTACCGTTGGTTCGGAGTCGACAACTACGCCTGGGGCGGGTAGCCGAAGTTTTGTGTCCACCAGGGGCCGCTGTCGAGGTGCAAGCCGACGCCAATAACGGAGAATCCGGGATTTAGTAGATTAGCGCGATGTCCAGGGCTGTTCAGCCAGGAATGAATCACCTCGTGCGGCTGCCGCTGACCCTTGGCAATATTTTCTGCGGCGGGCTGGGCGTACCCGTGTGACCGCATCCGGTCGAAGGGCGTAACGCCATCTGGGTCGTTGTGGGAGAAGAAGCCGCGCCGCGCCATGTCGGCGCTGTGGCTGCGCGCCGACTGGCGAAGCAGTTCATTGATTTTCAGTGGGGGCACGCCAGCCTTAGCTCTGGCTTGATTCGTCAAGCGCACCACCGTGTTCTCGAGGTGGGTCCGGTAGGTGTCAGGGCCAATGCTGACCGCAGGCTGAGCAGACCGAGTGTGCGCGGCCCCGCCGGAGCTCACCACGAAATAGTCGCCATCTTCGTCCACCTCATGAGACCGTCTCTGTGGCGGCACGCTCGTCGTCGTACTCGCGGCTCCCCGGAACTTCACGACCGAGCCGTCCCGACGTTTACGCTTTCTACTCCTCGGCATGTCTTGTCCTCTTCGACTGTTGCTGCTCACGGATCCGCTTGTAGATGATCCACTAATCTAACGGCGGCGAGTTCTACGACCTGGCCGAGGACTGGCCGGCCGGCTGGAACCAGGGCTACTCGGACGGCCAGGCGGCCTCGGTGCCGGTCGGCGGAAGCGCGCCACGGGTCGGCGAAGGCTCACCCTGCGACCTCCGTGGCCAACTCCTCCGCGGCCCAGCGGTCCGCCTCGGCCGCGGCCCGGCGGGCCAACACGGCCACGATCACAGCGAACACCACGAACGACGGCCACTGTGGCGACCGCCGCACCGGCCACAGGCGCTGCGTCGGCTGATGGCCTAACCGCAGGCGCCGGCGCCGCTGCCGGGCAGAAGCGGCGCTGGTTGAATTCTCCGCTCAACGCCAGATGACGGCTGCGGCGAGGGTGCCCCGGGAGGCGGTCCCGCTCCTTCATGGATGACACAGAGGGGTGCCAGAACCGTGTGCTCCCCGAGGGTCGAGATCATGACGGGCCGCGGGTCAGAATGGAGCGTGACGAGTCGTGTGGGAGCAGCCGACGTCCGGCTCCTCGAGCGCGCCATGGGCAGGTTCGGGGCGGTGCCGGGCGGCGGCCACGCGTTCCTGGCCAGGCCAGGCGCTCTGGCTTTCGTGGCGTCCGAGGATGAGGAGGTCGTGGGGTGGTGCTGGGGCTATCAACTGATCCGACCGGACACCTCTTCGATGCTCTACCTTCATCGACTGGAGGTGATGCGTGAGCACCGTCGGCGGGGCATCGGCGCGGCCCTGCTCCGGGCCTTCATGGCGGCCGGCGCGCGGGCCGGTGCCAGCAGGATGTTCTTGACGACGGGGAAAGCCAACGTCCCCGCTCGGGGACTGTACGAGTCGATGGGCGGCCGCGTGACCGCACCAGGCGCCACGGTCAGCTACTGGTTCCAGTTGGCGCCGAGAGCTGCGGAAACGTCTGGCTGTCGGGCCCTGCTGCTCAGCGGGGTGGCCGGGGCGGGAAAGTCGACCGTGGCGGACGCTGTCGGGCGGATGCTGACCGAAGCCGGGCACGTCACGGCCGTCGTTGACACAGACCTGTTGGCTCAGTTCGGGCCGCCCCCGACCGTCGGCCATACCAGCGCACGAGTGTATGACGAGCTCAAGTGCGTGAATCTGGCCTCGGTATGGGCGAACTTCAGGGCCGCCGGTGCGCGGTTCGTCGTCGCGGCAGCCGCCGTCGAGAGCGTGGCCCAGCGGCAACGGTACGTGGAAGGTCTGGCGGGCTGTGACCTCAGTGTGGTCAGGTTGATCGCTGACCTCGACACCGTTCGTAGCCGGCTGCACCAGCGAGACACGGGGCCAAAGCTCAAACGCCACTTGCAGGCGCTGACCCAATCTGAGCCCGCACCGGTCGCAACCGCCGTGGAGGACTTCACGATCACGAACGACCGCACCCCGGCCGAGGTCGCCGCGGACATTCTCGCTCGCCTGGGCTGGGCGGATGATCTCAGTGGATGCGTCGTCGATCCCGCATCGACTGTGTGATCACCTGCACGGGCTTCGCTCGGCCCTGTACAAAAGACGGGGTGATGCGTATCCATTTCACAGTCGCCGATGTCGCGAGGGTGCGGATGGTGGTCCTCGGACCACTGGCCGAGCTGCAGTTCAGCCTTCGGAAGTTGCAGCAGCCGGGAAACGAGGTTCTGTTCAACCCTTGGCGTGCCCGGGCGGTCTCCGGCGCTCGGCTACTGCCGCCTGATCTCCGGGACGCCGCCCGCTTCCTCGCCCCGCCTTCGGCCCCACTGGTCGACTTGTTCACCCTTGTGGGCGCGGCTGACAGCTACGCCGAAGGGGTTGACCGACTCTGCCAGGTCCCGGCCGGACCGTTGGATCGCGAGTTCGCGCTCGCGCCTACTGCCGCCTCGGCCCGGTCGCCTTGGCTCACTGGCTTCGCGCACGGCGACCGCACAGCCCGTCCCCGGTTGACAGGTGCTCTGGCCGACTACCACGCGCTGGCCATCGCACCGTACTGGTCGCGCATCCGCAGGTTGCTCGACAACGAGCGCGCGGCGCGGACCGCTGTCATGGTCGCCCAAGGGCTGGACGCGATGCTGGCCGGTCTGGCGCCGACTCTGCGCTGGAGCCCGCCGGTTCTTGAAGTTTCCACTTCCCCCCGGACGTGGACGCCTGGCGACCGCGCCCCTGCCGTCACCGAGATCCACCTGCGAGGCCGCGGTCTGCTGCTGGCCCCGTCGCTGTTCGCCGACGCTGACGATCTCGGCCTCTACACGCCGTGGAACGACGACCCGGCCCTGCTGATCTACCCGGTCGATCTCGACGCATCCACCAGCCTGAGGCTGTGGCACCATGCCGAGGAGGTCGGTGACGTCGCCCTCGCCCGACTGCTCGGCACGACGCGAGCCGCCGCGCTACGCGTGATCGCCGACGGCTGTACGACCACGGACCTCGCCCGGCGGCTCGGCATCACGCCCGGCGGGGCCAGTCAGCACGCGACGGTCCTGCGTGAGGCGGGACTGGTGGTCAGCCACCGCTACCGCAACACCGTCCGGCACGCCCTCACCGGCCTCGGCGTCGAACTGCTCAACGCGACCTGACCGGACCCGTCGGCGCGCTGTCGTGGGGTTGAGCGCAGCTGAAGCCCCCGACCTGCGTCGAGGGCCTCAGCGCGAGCGCGGTCAGATCGGGGTACCGGACCAGGTGAACGACTCCCACGGGCCGACCGAGCCGAGACGTGCGCGCAGCGACGAGTCCGGGTAGTCCAGTTGGGCCGAGACATACAGTCCGGCCGCCCAGGAGTAGAACCAGGTCGAGTTCCCCGCTCCCAGCGGACCATTGTTGGCGGGCTGTGCGATGGTCGAGAAGTTCTCCCACGGCCCGGGGGAGTAGTTGTAGTTCCGGGCCCGCAGCAGGCCGCGACGGACCCCCGTGTAGTCCCCGCCGAGTTCCGTGCTGACATAGGGCAAGCCGTCGTACTGGGAGAACATGACCGTCCGCCAGTCGGACCCGTCGCGGCAGGCGCCGAACTTCTCCCACTCGCCGATCGCGGACTGCGCGGTGGCCGCTCGCAGCAGGCCCTTGGCGCCCACCACGCCGAAGTCCGCCTTGACGTACCGGCCGTTGCCCGAGGACCGGATGGTCACGTCCACCCAGCAGTCCATTGTGCTTTCGAGGGTCTTCGCGAGTTTCGGGTCACCACCCGACAGCACCGCCGCTGCGCGTTGCCTCAGGTCGCCAGCCGGCGCAGGCGGCCCCGCCTGCGCAGTTCCGGTGACCATCGTCGTGCTCAGCACAACCGCCACCAACCCGACAGCACCGACCCTCCGCCACCGTCGGATACCTGCCACACGTCTGTGAACCATCGACACTCCCTCATCCCTTGAGCCATACCGACTTCCGAAACACGCCCTGCTGTGGTGCCTGGTGTCTGGTCTCGGAGAGGAGGAGAGCCGGCTCCCCGCCGCCCCGAGGCCATCGACCGCGTGCCACCAGCCTCTTCGCGTCACCGCCGCCCATCAATGAGGTTCTGCGGTGGCTAAAACACCGCCGCCCGCGAGCCGATGGACGCGCCGCCGGGCACGGTGCCACCGTCAGGGGCCACCCGGCCCCGGCTGGCCGCGACCAGACCACGTGCCAGTCCTGCCTGACGCGCACGGCCATCTCGCGAAAGCTGGTCAGCTCGCCGGAATTTAGGCGCGTCCGGGCTCCAACCCGTCGGCGACCCGGTCGGCCTGGTCGACGAGCAGCGTCTCGGGCGAACTGCCGGGCGGCCGGCCCGCCGAGCAACAGCCGCGGCAGTCGAAGCTGCACCGGGGGGTGAGTCGTCGTCGGCGCGGATCGCTCGGGAGCTGTAGCCCTGATCGGCGACGACGTGCTCTGGGCGGACGCGGGGCCGGCCAGGTCCCGACCGCCCAACTCGGATCGCGGCCATGACGTGGGGAAAGCGGCTGCAGTCGTTGACGTTGCCGCCCGGATAGCACGAACGCCAAGGTCCGCCCGACGCCGTCGCAGGCGAGGTGAACCTTGGTGGTCAGTCCACCTCGACTTCGACCGAGGGCGTGATCTTGTGGTTCATCCGTTTCGCAGGCACCCCTCCAGTGCCGGCGGCGTGCTGGTGGGCTCGCACGATGGTCGAGTCGACCGACACCAACCAGTCGATGTCCCCGGCTGCGTCCGCGTCGGCCTGGACCCCGGCGAGCATCCGCTCGAACGTCCCGTCCAACGCCCACCTGCGGAAACGCGTGTAGATCGACTGCCAAGACCCGTAGCGGGCCGGCACGTCCCGCCACGCTGCACCGGCCCGGATCTTCCATACGATCCCGTTGAGCACCCGCCGGTCATCGACCCGCGGTCGACCACCGGTCACCGCTGACGGCAGGTACCTCGACAAGGCTTCCCACTCGACGTCAGACATCTCGTAACGACGACCCACGCGCTACATCCCTGGGCGAACTCGTCGACACGCACGTAGCCGTCGGGCAGCAGTCCGGCGCCGAGCTGGGCAGCCAGGGGTGCGTGCTGGCGGGTGGGCGCCCGGTGGAAGACGACCTGCCGGTCCAGGGTGGTGCCGTCGGCGAGGTGCAGCTGCAGGGCGTCGAGGTCGCCGGTGAGCGCGGTGGCCGGCTGCTCGATCAGGGGAATGTTCAGCGCCTTGAGGTTGTCCAGGATCGGCTCGGGTAGCTGGTGCGGGCCGTGGGTGGCGACGACGACGTCGGGCTTCCCAGCCGTGGCAGAACGGGCAGTGGAAGACGCGGCGTCAGCACCGTCATGGCATCGCTGAACCAGCTGGACAGGATCGCCGTCGACAGCGTCAGACCGTCAGGTTGCCCACGGCCCCCGACCGGGTCCTGATGGACGGTCGGGGGCCGCGGGAATGGTTACGGTGTCAGCCGACCTGGATGGTGTAGCTGACGGTGGGGCTGGCGACCCCGGAGCCGCCCTGCGTGGTGGCCTTGAACGTCAGGGTGTAGGTGCCTAGTGCCGAAAACGCCCAGTTGCCGTGTGCGTGCGTGCCGGCGCTGATGTTGCCGGGCCAGGTGGAGATCGGGCAGCCGGTGGCGGTGTTGGAGTTGAGCCGGTAGGTGGGGGTGCCGAAGGCGTTGGTGGTGTAGAGGGTGAATCGACCGCCGGCGGGGACGGAGGAAACGCTGACCAGTTCCATCTTGATCGGTCCCTGGTCCGCGGGCACGTCCTCGGTGTTCCAGCCGGCCCACAGCAGGTTGGTGTTCTCGGCTTGTGGGGCGACATAGACGGTGGAGCCGGCCGTGCCGAGGCAGTTCCAGGCGGATCCGCTGGGCACCGTGATGGCAGAGCTCGACGGGAGCCGTAGGGTCGTGCCCGCCGGGGACAGGTCGTCGTTGGCGGGGCTGTACGTTCGGATGTCGAGGGTGAGCGCCCCGTTGGCGTAGTCGATGTCGAGGACGTCGAGGTGGCCGGCCTCGATGGTGGCGGCGGACGCCGGCGCGGCGGCCAGGCCGATGACGGTGGCGGTGACGGCGGCGGTGACCGCCAGCAGCCGCTTCGTGAGCCTCATGAATTGTTCTCCGTTCTACCGGCAGCAAGCCGGGCTGGGGTTACGGGTCAGCACTGGACCTGAAAGGTGAGCCACGCCGGTTCTGAGGTCACGCGGTTGCCGGTGGCGGCCAGGATCCCGGTTGCTTCGACCCTGATGCGGTAGGTGCCCGGCTTCTCGAACGCCCAGTTGGCGTGCAGGTGGCTGCCGACCGGCCTGGGGATCGCGTCGGGCAGGCCATCTTCGCTGTCGACGAGCACGTTCGGCGCGCCGACCGGGTCGGTGGTGAACAGGCTGAACCCGTCCGGACCCATGACCCTGGTAACCCTGACCTGGACGCTGTCGCTTGCGAAGACGCCCGCCTCCAGTTCCTCGGTGGCCAGGCCCGGCCACAGCAGGTTCTCGTCCTGGACCTCGGGGAGGATGTGGACGGTGGCGCCGGGAGCGCCGAGGAACGCGTACCTCGGGTCGTCCGGCACGGTCATGGCCGCCTCAGGCTTGACGACGAACACCACGTCGGCCGGGTCGTGCTCCACATCTGGGACGACGGTCTCGTCGTGGACCGAGATCTCGAGTGCGCCGTTCTCGAAGGCGACGTCAACCGCGTCGACGTGCCCCTGGGACAGCACCACGGTACTGGCCTGGGCGGGTGCGGCCCAGGCCAGTACGCCGGCTGTCATCGCCACCGTGACGGCGGTCAGTGCCGACATCCTGGCTCGCATGCAACTCCTCCTCACGCCCGCGACACGACGTCGCAGACAGCTGGAAACGATAACCGTTTCCATGTGACTGTCAATAGCGTGGTCCGGCCCACGGGTGGGGGCGGGGCGGCCGGCTGGTCCGTACAGACCTATGGGGAATGCCCGGGGTTGCATACCGCCGGTCCGCCATCTCGACAGGGAGGTGAGGGCGTGCTAGCTTCCCGGCGAACCTGACATTGATTTTCATTTTGAGGATGTGGAGGGAGGAGAATGAGGGCGAGAAGACTGAGGCGTTCTGCCGCTGCCGCTGGCACGCTCATTGCACTCGTGGGCGGCCTGGTGGCATCCGTCTCCGGCCCCGCTTCGGCGCGGGAGGGCGTGGCGCTGTCCGCGGGCCACGTCGATGCGGTCGATGTGCACTATGAGAACGGCCGGCTGGTGTTGAAGGTGCACGACGACACCGTGCAGCCGTCGGTCAGCCGGGACCCGGGGAACGTGGTGTTCCACGTGCTGCCGCAGGCCGCGGTCGAGGTGCCGGACCTGCCGGAGTACGCGTTTCTCGGGCCCGCGGGCTCGACGGTGTGGCTGCTGCCGATGACACAGGATCCGAACCTGTTGTGGCCGGGGTGGAACACCACCAGATTGCCGTCCGGGGTGTTCCGGGGGGAGAAGGTCAGCCTGAGCCTGGTGGACGTCTCCGGACCGGGCCGCGTCTCGGTGTTCATGACCGACCCGGTCGGGCAGCCGCTGATCAAGTTCCGTAACGATGACGGGCTGCCGGATGCGATCGACGTGCCGGTCGGCACGCACGCCCACGCCAACTGGGTGTTCGGGGCGCTGGGAAGCTACACGTTGACGTTCCGCGCCGACGCCGCGTTCGCCGACGGGCGGCAGGTGTCCACCGGTCCGGTGGCGTACCGGTTCGTGGTGGGTGACCTGCCGGATCCCGACCCGCAGGTGCAACTGTCGATCCAGGGCCTGCAGCCGGCGTACGCTCCCGGCGCGACGGTGACGCTGACCGCGGTCCAGACCCCGGCCAGCGACCTGGACCGGTACCGCTGGTTCAGCAAGTGCCCAGGTACGCAGGAGTTCACCGCAGTAGCGGGCGAGGCGTCGGCGGCGTACTCGTTCACCGCCACCGCCCAGCTGGACGACTGCCAGTACCTGGTCCGGCTGTACCGCGACGGTGAGGTCGTCGTGGCGGAGAGCGCACCGGTGACGCTGAACGTCGACGACACCGGCGCGCCGGTGCCATCGCAGACGATCACGGTCACCGTCGACGGGACGCAGGGGGCGTTGGTCGTCAGCGTGGACCCCGACAACCGGACGGTGACGCTGCCGGTGGCCGTGTTGTCCTCGGCCGGTGACCGGTGGCAGAGCAACGGTGACCTGCGTCCGGTCACGGTGACCGACACCCGACCGGGCGTGCCCGGCTGGAATGTCGCCGGCCAGTTGAGCGACTTCACCTCCCGGACCGCCCGGGTGGGCGGCAAGTACCTCGGCTGGGCGCCCTCCGTGCTGGCGCAGGCGGACGGCCAGGGTGTGGTGGCGGGCCCGGTGGTCGAGCCCGGCTTCGCCTCCGGCAACGGTCTGGCCGCCAGCAGCGTGCTCGGCTCCGCAAGGGCCGGTGCCGGACGGGGCACGGCCCGGCTCGGTGCCGGGCTGAGCCTGGAACTGCCCACCGAAACCGGCGCGGGGCACTACACCGCGACGTTGACCCTGACCGCCATCTAGATCCATTGCGCCGTCTCGGCGGCTTGGCCGAAGGTCGCGGCCGCCGAGACGGCGCAATGCCGGCTTCCGAAAGCGAAGCCGACAACCATACGAGGAGACCTGAGGCACTTCACCACCGAGGGCGAGACGGATGAAGGCCGCGACGGCGGGGGTGTTCGATCGCGGCGCGCGACCTGCGACCGAAGCGGCGCGGCGTTCTTCGGGCCGATGGGACGTGAGCTGGTACGCCGAGCCGACCTGCGCCCCCGGGCAGCACGTGCTCGACGTGGGCCGCGGACGCGGCGGCGTCCTGTTCCCGGCGGCGGAGGGGTCGGATTCACCACGTTCGCCGCCCACGACCCCCGGTTCACCGACACAGTGCGCGCTCTGGCGCAGTACCTGCCCGACGGAGAACATCAGTCGCCGATGGAGATCCGGGAGGGCCTCGTCGCCACGCCGGAGTCAACCGCCGCGATGTGGGAAACCGCCGGCTACCGCCGGGTCATGGTCGAGGAGGCAACCTTCCGCAGCCAGGTCGGCGACATCGAGCAGTGGATAAGGTGGGCCTGCTCGAATGGTGCCGTGCCCTGCGGGAACGGATTCCGACCGAGCGGCTTTCCGCCGTGCTCGCCGACGCCAGCCGGGTCCTGGCCCGCGCCGGCGTGACCGCGAGGCCCGGCGGGCCAACCGCAGGCCGGAGCGTCGGGGGGACCGGGTCGGACTCGCCTATGGGACACAGCCATGCATGGGCAGCTCCACGCACGGACACCGACCGTCTAGAGGCGAGCAGCTCGGGACGGATCAGCGCGTCGGCTAAATGTGTCCGGCCGGGACGGCCGGGCCGGTGACTGGTTCTGCCTCGCCGGATAGCGGCTGGATTCGCGTGCGGCGCCAGTGTTTGGCGAGCAGTCCATGGCGTGGGGCGAACAACCAGGCGGCGAGGAAAATGGCGGTGGCGACCAGGACGATGGTGCCGCCGACCGGTGTGTCGTAGCTCCATGACAGGTACAGGCCGACGAGCGCGGACGTGGCGCCGATCGTCGGAGCGAGCAGCATCATCACGCCGAGTCGGTCGGTGAGCAGGCGGGCCGCCGCGGCGGGGGTGATCAGCAGGGCCAGGACGAGGATGTTGCCGATGGTCTGCAGGGAGATCACCACGGCCAGGGTCACCAGGACGTAGAGGACGATGTCGAGCCAGAAGACGCGCAGGCCCATCGAGCGTGCCATCTCGCGGTCCAAACAGACCGCGACGAATTCCTTGTGCAGCGCGAGCACCAGGCCGAGGATGATCAGGCCGGTGATTCCCACCAGGTAGAGGTCGCTGTCCGGGATGCCGGTGATCGAGCCGAACAGGAACTGTTGCAGCGAGCCGGAGTATCCGGGCGCTTGCGAGATGATCACGATGCCGAGGGCGAACGCGGCGACCAGGAAAACGCCGATCAGGGAGTCTTCCTTGACTCGCCGGTTCTGGGAGAAGATCGCGATCAGCAGGGCGGTGGCGACGCCGGCGACGGCGCCGCCGAGTACCAGGCTGCCCTGGAGGACGAAGGCGATGGCGAGGCCGGGGAAGACGGCGTGTGCGACGGCATCGCCGATGAAGGCCATCCCGCGCAGGACGACGTAGCAGCCGACCACGCCGCAGACGATGCTGGACATCACCGCGATCGCCAGTGCCTTGGGCAGGAACGCGAGGTCGGGGTTGAGCAGGTCGGTGAGGAAATCGGTGATGGACACTAGCCGGCCTTTACGAGTTTGAGGAGCGGGGAGGTCTCACTGACCCCGAAGGTGCGCATCCACACCTCGACGTCCCGGAGCTGGTCGGGCCGTCCGTCGGCGATGACCTGGCCGTTGAGCAGGACCAGCCGGGTGCAGGATTCCATCGCCGCGACCAGGTCGTGGGTGGTCATCAGCACCGCATGACCCTCCCGGGCGAGGCTGGCGAACAGGTCGCCCAGCAGTTCCTGGGTGGGCATGTCCAGTCCGGTGAACGGCTCGTCGAGCAGCAGGATGCTCGGCGCCAGCGCGAGGGCCCGCGCGACCAGGACGCGCTGACGTTGCCCGCCGGAGAGTTCGGCGACGGGCCGGCCGCGCAGCGCGGACAGGCGCACCCGGTCCAGCGCGTCGCCAGCCGCCCGCCAGTCGGCCACGCCGGGCCGCCGGAGCAGGCCGATCCGACCGGTCCGGCCGCTCAGCACGACCTGCTCCACCGATATCGGGAAGTCCCAGGTGAACTCGTGGCGCTGCGGGACGTACCCGATCGCCGCGCGTCCGGGCCGGGACGGTTTGCCCTCCACCAGCACCCGGCCGCCCCTGGTACGAACCAGCGTCAGGATGGCGCGCAGCAGGGTGGTCTTCCCGGCTCCGTTGGGGCCGAGCAGCCCTACCAGTTCCCCGCGGTCGAGGTGCAGCCGCACGTCGCGCAGCACCGGCCGTCCGCCGAGGTCCACGTCCAGGTGTTCGATGTCCAGCGCTCTCACGGCTGAGCCTCCGACGGCGACGTGCTGCGCTCCCGTTCGGCTCGGCGCTTCGCGCCGCGCCCGCGCAGCAGGACCAGGACCAGGCCGGCGGTGAGCAGGAGCGCGGCACCCGCCAGCACGACGACCAGCGGCAACGGCGAGGTGTCGTCTGGTGGGCCAGCGGCGTCGCGGGACCCACCGGCCGCCGCCTCGCCAACCGGCATGGGGCCGCGGTCCACAGCAGCCGCGAAGGCTTCGTCGGTGCTGGTCGCGTCGCCGACCGCGAAGCGCAGCGTCCGGGTGGCGGAGACCTTCTCGCCGCTGATCAGGTCGGCCGAAACCTGCACGGTGACGAGGTAGACGCCGGGAGTGGAGAAGACCCAGTTGGCGTGGGTGTGGGTGTTGACCTCGACCCAGAACGGCTGGGCCGCCGGCTCGGCGGAGCGCCACAACACCTGCGGCGCCGCGAAGTTACCCGCCTGGAGGAACGTGGTCAGCGTGCCCGACCCGCGTACGCCGAGCAGGTTCAGCGTGGCGCCACGGTCGATGGTCTGCATCACCTGGGGGTCCTGGGTGTTCCAGCCGATCCAGACCACGTCCTGGTTCTGCACCTGCGGCACGACGTGGACTCGCTTGCCCGCGTCGATGCCGAGGAAGGCGTATGCGGGATCGTCGGGAACGGCCTGCAGCGCGGCGTCGGAGACGCGTAGCACGGTCTCGTCGGGGCTGCGCCACACCGGCCGCTGCTGTGTGCCGTCGTGGATGAGCAGGGTCCACTGGCCGTCGACGTAGCGGGGTCCGATGTCCACGTGCCCGGTGTCGAGCACGGCCCGGCCGGTGGCGATGGGCTGGTCCGCCGCGATCGACTGGCCCGGGCTCGGCGCTGGCTGCCCGGCCACGGCGGGCGTCTGTGTCGCCGCCACCGCGACCAGGGTCGTGACCGCCCATCGGGTGATCGCCGTCGCCGTCCGCACCGCGCGCGAACGCGCCCGTCGTGCCGTCACTTGTTTCTCCCTCGATCCGCCCCGGTCAGGCAGTCGCGCAGCGACTGGGCGTTGAACCGCATCATGTCCATGTAGTTGGTGACGTTTCCGTCGAAGGTGTCGCCGTAGATCGAGCAGACCCGCAGCCGCTCCTCCCGGGCCACCTCGCTCAGGGTGGTGGAGCGGGCCGCCAGGTTCGGTTCCAGGAACACGGCGGGGATGTCGAGGTTGCGGATCGTCTCGGTGAGCCGGCGCCGGTCGGCCAGGCTCGGTTCGGTGGCCGGGTTCGGGGTGACGAAACCCGAAATCTGAACCCCGTACGCCTGGCCGAGGTAGCCGAAGGCGTCGTGCGTGGTGACCAGGTGCCGCCGCGACGGGGGTATCTGAGCGATGGTGTCCCGGACGTAGCCGTCGAGCTTCTCGAGTTCCCGTATGTAGGCCGAGGCGTTGGCCCGGTACGTCGCCGCGCCCGGCGGGTCCACCCCGATCAGCGTGTCTCGGATCAGCTCCACGTAGGAGATCGCGTTGCGCACGTTCTGCCACAGGTGCGGGTCGGTCTCCCCGTGCACGTGCTTGCCGAGAACGGCCTGCGGCAACTGGTAGACCCGCGTGCCGGGCCGGCCGAGGAACCGGAATCTGCGGTCGCCGGGCACCTCCAGCAGCGCCTTGTTCGGCACCTCGATCACCGTGTGAGCCGGGTCGTACACCCGCTGGTTCGCCTCGCCGCTGCCCTCCGGATCGGCGAACAGGTACAGCCGCTCCTCGTCGATGTCCGCGGTGAGGTCGGCGTGTCCGGAGTTCAGCACCGCCGCGCCCGGCATGCCCGGCACCGAGTGCGGATCCACCCCGACGGCGAAGGTGAACGTTTGCTCGCCGAGCGGGACCGGTGCCGCCTGCGGGGTGACCGCGAGTTGCGCCCGCATGGTCAGGCGGTAAATGCCCGGCTTTGTGAACGCCCAGCTCATATGGGTGTGCGCGTCTGGAGGCAGGCGGGCCGTGTCGTCGCGGTAGCCGTTGGCGGGCTCGAACCCGTCGGCGGAGTCGACGTAGAACGACGGATTGCCGAACGACTCGGTCAGGTAGGCGACCATGTCACCCGGGCCGTGCGCGGCGGTGGCGCTGAGCAGAACGTCGGAGGAGCGGTTCGCGCCGTGCGCCGAGCCGGTGCCGCGGACCCGCATGCCCAGCCAGATGGTGTCCAACGAAACGTCCTCGACCAGGGGGATGATCTCCGCCGCGTACTTCACCGCCCCCTCTGCCAGAAAGATGTTCGGCACGCCGTCGCGCAGGTTCGCGTCCAGTGCCTTGATGACGGCCTGCTCCTCCAGCAGCAGGTAGTTGCTGAACGCGACATCGGCGTACACGACATTGCGCACGTCCCGTAGCGACGGCTCGTAACTGTGCGGATCGGCCCCGTCCGGCACCAGCGAGCTGACCCGGACCCGATCGCCGCCGACCCGGCTTGCCAGGTCCCGCAGAATCCCGGTGGTCGTGATTACCTGGACCCTCTCGTCGTGCGCGCCCAACGCCACCCCGGCGCGGCAACCGGCCAGCACCCCGATAAGCAGTGGCAACACCAAAAGCCGCGGCCACGGGCGGGTTCGCCGCGGACGGGCGCGGGGAGCAGCGGAACCGACAGCGGACACCTGCATCCTCATCTCGCCGCGCTAAGCGGTGGTCCGGCGGGTGCCGCCGCCGCGCCGCGGCGACGACGACCGGCGAACCGCAGCAGCGTTCCGACCAGCACGAGCAGGAGACCACCAGCGGTGACCGGGATGACCCAGGACTCTCCGGTACGGGGCAACCGGCCGGTGCCGCCGGAATCGCCGTCACCACCGGAGTTGCCGTCACCGCTGGTGCCCGATCCGCCGCCGAAGCCGGAGCCTGGGTCGGTGTTGTCGCCCACCGCGATGGTCAGCATCTTGCGGTCGGTGACCGTCCGGCCGGCGGTGGTCGTGGCGCTCATCTGCACGGCAAGGCGGTACAGGCCGGGCTTGCTGAAGGCCCAGTTGCCGTGGGCGTGGGTGTTCGGTGGGATGGCCAGCCGCTGCGGCAGGCTCTTGGCCGAGTCGAACAGGACGTCGGCGTTGCCGAACGATCCGGTCAGGAAGAGTGTGAAGCGTCCTGGACCGTCGACGCCGGCGAGGGTCCAGGTCACGTTGCCCCGGGTGCCGGTGACGACCGACTCGTGCTGGGTGTTCCAGCCCGGCCACACGATCCCGGCCTGCTGCGCCTGGGGCAGCAACCAGATCGTCTCTCCCGGCTTGCCGAGGAAGTCCGCCCCGGCCGGCACTGCGGTCTTGGCGTTGTCCTTGACGTGCAGGACCACGTCGGCGAGTTCTCGCCACACGGGGGGAGTGGCCGTGTCGTCCCGGACGCGGATCCGCAAGTCGCCACCGGACAGTTGGGGTCCCATGTCGACGTGCCCATCGGAGATCACTCGGCGCGAGCCGGTGGCCGCCGACCTGACCTCGGCTCCGGCAGCAGGTGGCGAGGTCGAGGGCGTCGCCGTCGGCGCGGCCCGAGGGGCGCCGGTGATCTTCTTGGCGAGCGCCTCCGGCATGGACGACGCTTCGACCGGAGCGGCTGGGGCGGGGGGCGGCGCCGCCGGCCCCGGCTGGATGGGCGGGACCGTGATTCGGTAGGTCGTCCCGGTGGTGACGATCCGCCCCGTCGTCAACGTCGCCGACGCTTCGAGGGTCAGCCGATAATCCCCGGCGGCGTCGAATGCCCACACCACGGGAGTGCGGGTCGCGGCTGGCAATGCGACGTCTCGCATACCCGTGCTGAGCAGCGGCTTCGGCGCACCCAGGCCGGACAGCGTGTAGGCGGTGAAGTTCCCGGGTCCCTGCGCCGAGGTCAGGGTCAGGGTCACCGCGTCCCCGCGAACCGCGCCCCGCCTCACCCCGGTGGTGTCGAGCGTGGGCAGGCCGGTATCCCCGGCCGTGAGTGACCAGATCTCCTTGCCTGGGGCGCCGAGGAACCGGAACGCCGCGTTCTCCGGTACCCGCACGGCCACTCCGCCGTCCGGGCCAAGTGTCACCTTGGCTGGGTCATGCCCTACTGCCTCTCGGACGACCTGGGCGGCGTCGCGAATGCGCAGCGTGAGCGCATTGTCGACAACCGACACGGACACCAGATCCGCTCCGGCGGCGTCGACCGACACCGGGGCGGCGCCCGCCGGTACAGCACCGGCGGTCAGCGTCAGTACGGCCAGGGCGAACCCGGCCCCACCGGCACGCACACGTGCTGTGCTCATCATTCTCCCTCCCTGAATTCGTCGTCGGTGGACGTTGCGGCCAACCGGCCCGCGCGGGCCGGTCTGGTCACGACTCGACCCCGGGTGTGGAGGCGGGCGCTGGTGGTGCGACGTCGGGACCCTGTCCGTTCCCGTGCGGCCCGGCCCCGGTGGTCGTTTCGCCTCGCGGTGGTGCGGTCGGTGAGGCTGTTGTCGTGGCCGCCTCGGCGCGACCTTGCTCGCGGGCGGCGGCGAGTGCTCGTTCCAGCTCCTGGGCCGCCCGCCGACGTCGGCGGCGGCGGACCGTCACGAAGGCGCAGATCGCACCGGCGACCAGGATCAGTAGCAGCAGCTGGGACCACGGCACGGCCCAGACGGTCACCCGGTGGGACACGGTGTCCGGGGGCGGGTCGAGCGCCTGACCGTCGACCGCGCTCGGTGTGACCGCAGTGGTGACGGTCAGCCGGAACAGCGGCGCGACCCGGGTGAGCCGCACGGTGGTCCGCACCGCGTCTCCGGGCAGGATCTCCGGCAGCGCCGTGCCGGACGCGGCCACGGCGTTCAAGCCGAACGGCCCGGCGGCTTCCACCGTCGGCCGGCCCGCGAGCCGGATGTTTCCGGTGTTGCGGACCGTGGCCGTGGCGGTGATCGCACCGCCGGCTAACGGGTTGCCTGAACCTTGGTGGTGCACCCGCACGTCTTCCAGGGCCAGCGCCGGCCGGAGTTCGCCGGTGACCCGCAGGTAGATGCGGGTGCCGACCCGGTGGTCGACCGCCACCTGGTTGCCCTGGGCGTCGGTTGCGGTCGCCGTGAGGGAGGCCACGACACCGCCGACGTGATCCCCGGGGGTGGCGTTGACCGGCACGGTCACGGTGAACGGCACGTCCACCCGGGAGGAAGACGGGATGGTCAGCGTCTGGGCGGTGAGGCTGACCCAGGAACCCACGTCGACCGGTTGCTGCGCTGCGGGCAACAGGTCGAAGCCACCTTGCTGGGTGGTGACGGCGTCGCTGGCGTAGACGCGCAGGGTGATTGGGCGCGCGGAGTGGTTCGTGACGGCGACGTAGTCGGTCAGCCCGGCACCGGGATCAAGCTTGTAGGTGAATACCGCACGCCCGTTGGGCCCCTTCGGGCTCGACGGACTCACCCCCCACGTCGCGGCCGCTGGCGCCCCTTGGGCAGGAGAGTCGCCAGCCGGTGGCGGTGTGGGCGACGGTCCTGGTGCGGCTGCCGGCGGGGCGATGCCGAGCAGGACGACGACGGGGACAGTAATGAGCGAACGCATAACGCAGTCAGCAGGTCCGTTTCAGGGTCGAGACGCGGCCGGAGCGGGGGAGACGGTCATCGGCGGCGAACTGACGTGAGCCCAGTCAGGTCCTCCGCCCGTCGGCCCACGTTCCACCATTTCCAGTCATCTGACCCGACCATGGCAATGGTTTTCATGTTTGTCGAATGTCGTCGCGGCCGCCGTTGAACCCCGGCTGCCGTGCATCAGGCCGTGGGGGTGGCCACCATGACGTCCATGTCCCCGGTCGTCACGGCGTAGCCGGCGGCGGCCAGCTCGCGCCGCAGTGGCTGTGCGGAGAGGACGTACCAGGTAGTCGGCCACGAGCTCCCGCTCAACGGCGCCGTCCTCATCAATCACTCGGTAGCGCATGGTCCAGATCACCGAGTCGGGGCCGGCGGGGCGGGCGCCGCCGCTGCCCTCGTAGCTGTGCCGGCCGATCGGCACCGACGCGAAGGTGGTTTCCGGCACCGTCATCGGTTCTGATGGCGGCTGGAGGGTGACCACCAGTGGCGCGGCCGGATCCAGGCGGGGGCGCAGGTCGGCCCGCCGTCGCGGGTCTTCATCGCCGACTACACGGGCGAGCAGCGCGGCGCGCAGGATCGGCGACGGCTCGACCGCGATCACCTCGGCGTCGGGTACCGCACGCGCGGCCACCAGGGTGCCGAGGCCGGTGCCGGCACCGATGTCCACGATCGGGCCCCGGTCGGGCCGGGCGTGGCGCAGTGCCTCGGTGACCGGGGTGCGTAGGGCTCGCCAGGCGTGGTGGCTGAGCACGTCGATGAACTCACCGGATTCCGCGTACGAGTCCGCGCTCATCCGTCCACTCCCTTCTCGCATTCACTAGGGCTTATGTGGCAGGGCTGGTGGGTCCGCCCAGCACCGTGTCGACCCGGCCGGGTTCGGCCGTCCGTCTGCCATCAAGGACCAGCAGGTCGCCGCCGAGCCGCCGCGGCACGGACAGGTCGTGGGTGACCACGAGCAGCGCCAGGTCGAGCGTGGTCCGGAGCTGGTGCCGCAGTCGGCCCATCGCGCGGAGCTAGCAATGAGCTCTCCTCCCGTCGGCCGTAGCCTTTCAGCAAATGAAAACCGTTGTCAAGACATCGGCCGGAGGTAAGTCGCCGGCCAGTCCCCGGGAGGTCAACGCGTTCCTGGATCGGCGGCGGCCGGACCATGGCCTATCCGGCGAGCCGGCCGCTGCGGTTACGTGGCGGCCTCGTCGCGGTGGCCCTGGCCGCACAGGAGGCGTTGACGATTGCCAGGCCTGGTGTGCTCCGACGCTGCAGGCGCACCAGTCAGCCGGCGATTGCACTGGCGCCTGCAGCGGCCACTCGACTCCGCGGCGCCTGCGCCGTCTCCTGCCGTAGAACCCGCGCTCGCTCGCGGGCGCCGTGCAGGCGTTTCCCAGGAGTTCCGACCCGCCGTGGAACGCCTAAACGAAAACCGTTATCGTTTGCGGATCTGTCGGGCTCGCTCTACAAGTGAAGGAGGCCTGCTGTGGCCGTACCGAAGCGGAAGACGTCGAGATCGAACACCCGGCACCGCCGGGCGCGGTGGAAGGCTCAGGTTCCGCAGCTGACCCCGTGCCCGTGCCCGCGCAAGGAGCTGGTGGTGCCGCACCGGGCCTGTGCGCACTGCGGCCTCTACAAGGGGCGCCAGGTGGTGGGGGAGCCGTGACCGGCCGCCTGCCGGTGACCGTCCTGTCCGGCTTCCTCGGGGCCGGCAAGACCAGCCTGCTCAACCACGTCCTCGCCAACCGGGACGGGCTGCGCGTCGCGGTGATTGTCAACGACATGAGCGAGGTCAACATCGACGCCGCATTGGTCCGCGACGGCGGGGCGCTGTCGCGCACCGAGGAGCGGCTGGTGGAGCTGACCAACGGCTGCATCTGCTGCACGCTGCGCGACGACCTGCTCGACGAGGTGGCCCGGCTTGCGCGGCTGGGTCGCTTCGACTACCTGCTGATCGAGTCCAGCGGGATCTCCGAGCCGATGCCGGTGGCGGCCACGTTCGCCTTCGGCGTGGAGGGCGGGCAGGTGCTCGACGACCTGGCCCGGCTGGACACGACCGTAACGGTGGTCGACGTGGCCGGCCTGCTGGCCCGCATCGAGGCGGGGGAGACTCTCGAGCAGCGCGGGTTGTCGGCGTACGAGGGTGACGACCGGAGCATCGCCGACCTGCTGGTCGACCAGATTGAGTTCGCCGACGTGCTGGTGATCAACAAGACCGACCTGGTCGCGCCCGAGGACCTGGCCGTGGTGGAGGCGCTGCTGACCCGCCTCAACCCTGCGGCTCGGCAGGTTCGGGCGGTGCACGGGCGGGTGGCGTCGGTGGAGATCCTGCACACGGGCCGGTTCGACCTCGAACGCGCGGAGACCGCGCCCGGTTGGGTTGCCGAGCTCAACGGCGAGCATGTGCCGGAGACCGAGGAGTACGGCATCTCCAGCATCGTGTTCCGCGACCACCGACCGTTCCACCCCCAGCGGCTGTGGGATCTGCTCACCGACGGGCTGGACCGCTTCGGCGTCGTGCGCTCCAAGGGGTTCCTCTGGCTGGCCGCCCGGCCGGACGTGCAGGCCCTGTGGTCGCAGGCCGGGCCGTCCGGCCGCTGCGATCCGGCCGGTGTGCCGGTCGCGGTCTCCGGGGAATGGCCGGAGGATCCCGCCGAGCGGGCCGAGCTGGAAGCCCGCTGGCATCCGGTCTTCGGCGACCGGCAGCAGGAACTGGTGCTCATCGGTGTCGGCCTGGACGCCGACGGCCTGCGCGCGGCGCTGGAGCAATGCCTGCTTACCGACGCCGAAATCACTGCCGGGGCGGACGCGTGGCGGGCACTGCCCGACCCGTTCCCCGAGTGGGATCTCGGCGACCTGCACGACCACGACCATGCCGAGCCGATCACGGTGCCGGTCTGACGATGCGGACCGTCCTCGCCCCACAGGACCTCACCCGGTGGCGGCGCGACTGGGGAGCCATGATGCGCCACTACCAGCCGGGCCGGAAGGAACTCGTCACGGCTGGGCTGGACGCGGTCGACGCGCTGCTCGGCCGGCCGCCACAGCGGGTGCTCGATGTCGGCGGCGGGCCGGGCACCACCGCCGACGTCATCCTTGCCCGCCGGTCCGACGTACAGGTCACCGTGCTCGACGTCGATCCGGTGCTGCTGGCACTGGCCGACGCGGCCCTGCCGACCGCTGCCCGCACGGTCTGCGCCGACATCGCCTCGCCGGGCTGGGGCGTCGCTCGCTGGTGGCCCGTTCGACCTGGTGCTGGCCATCATGACCGTGCACTACCTACCCGAGCAGCACCTACGAAACTGGTACGCCGAGGCGCAGCAGATGCTGCACGCGCACGGGCTGCTTCTGGTGGCCGACATCATCCCGGACGACCCACCACCTCCATCGCGACCGCGGCAGCAGGGCGGTGGTGAGGATCCGTGGACAGACTGGTGGCAGCAACTGGGCGGGCATCGCGCGCTGGAGCCGCTGCTGCGCCAACGCGCCACCGCTCTGGCCGGGCTGACCAGCGCGGAGTTCGTGGCGCCGGTCCGGTGGCACCGCAAGGCCGCGTCTCGAGCCGGTTTCAGTTCCGCGGTGGCAGTCTGGCGGCAAGGCCGCTTCTGGCCCTGCCGGCGTCCGAGGGCATGCCGTGACCGGCGACTCCTCGAACTCCACGGGCGTCACGGTCGTGTTCTGCGACGGCCACCGGTGCCGCGCCCTGCGGGCTGGTGCCGGAGCCAGGGCGGCGGACGTCGGTCACCCTGACCTCTTGGATGTTCTTCGCGATGTGGTACGTCGGAGCAGGAACGGCGTCCTCATCCGCGGGGAGTGTCTGGGTGTCGGTCACCGTCCACCGGTGCTTCTGTTGCTGCAGGACGAGGGCTCAAGCGATACGCCCGGCAGGCGGGGGTTGCTGGTCGGTCCGGTGGGGCCGCAGCAGGTGGACGAGGTCCTCAGCCTGATTCCGCAGCACGACCGGCACCCGGACTGACGGCGCCGTGCCGGCTCGTCGCCCGCGAGTCGGTCGCCGGGGGCGACCAGCTCGCGGGCGACGGCCTGGTACCAGGCCCGGTCGTCTGCGGTGGCGCCGACGAGGCGGTGCGCGTGCGCCGCCCGGCCGACGCGCGCCGTGCTTATCGTGGTTGCTGCGGTCCGCGGCGGGCGTACTTGGCGCGGAACTTCTCCACCCGGCCCTCGGTGTCGAGCAGGCGTTGCTTGCCGGTCCAGAAGGGGTGGCTGGCGGAGGAGATCTGCACGTCGATGACGGGGTAGGTGTTGCCGTCGGTCCAGTCGATCGTCTGGTCGCTGGTGGCGGTGGAGCGGGTGAGGAAGGCGAAGTCGGCGGCGCGGTCGCGGTAGACGACGGGCTTGTAGCTGGGGTGGATGTCGGGCTTCATGCGGGTTCTCCTTCGGTGTCGGTGTCGGTGTCGGTGTCGGTGTCGGTGTGGGTGTCGGTGTCGTTCGGCGCGAGGTCGGCGAGCGGGAAGCAGCCGGTGAACGGGTCGTCGTAGCTGCGCCAGACGTCTTCGCCGTCGGCGAGTTCGGCGTCGGTGAGCAGGCAGTCCTCGAGGGTGCGGTGCAGGGCTGCCGGGTCGAGGTCCAGGCCGATGAAAACCAGGTGCTGGTTGCGGTCGCCGTAGTAGGGGTCCCAGTCGAGGGCGGCGGCGAGCCGGCGGTGGTCGGAGGCCTCGTCCCAGTGCGAGTCGGGGAGGGCGGCCAGCCAGCGGCCGAGGGAGCCGAGGCTGAGGCCGCCGCCGGCGAAGTCCCAGGCGATCACCGTCTCAGGCTGGCTAGCGAGCCACACGTGTCCTCGGGAGCGGATGACCTCGGCGTTGACCTCCTCGAGGAGGTCGTGCAGCCGTCGAGGGTGGAATGGCCGGCGGGCGCGGAAGACCACGGAGACCACCCCGCAGTCGGGATGGGGCTCGTGCGCGCCGAGGAGGTAGCCCTCCAGGCCCCGGGTCAGGACGCCAGGGGTCTCGGGGCGGTGCCGGCGGGTGCCGCGTAGCTGGCGGGTCAGGGTGCCGGCGTCGATGACGTCGCCATTGACCCGGACGTGAGTCGCCCATGGCACCATGCGCTCCAGCAGCACCGACAGCCGGCTGGTGTCGTACGCGCCCTCCCGGGACCGTCCCCACAGCACGAGGGTGTCGGCGTACTCGATCTGACGGACGATGACGTCGGCGAGGCCGCGGTCGTCGTTGTCGGCGGCGTGGATGCCGAGGGTCTTGAGGTCGTCGGTGCTGGCCAGCCCGTCGAGCAGGTGCTCGGCGTCGACGACCGTGACGTACGAGTCGACGTGCAGCAGGTCGGTGATCGGCGCGCCGTCGACCAGGCAATGCGCGCAGACCGCGGCGACGGCTTCCGGCTCGACCACCTCCGGCAGCATCAGCACAAGATCCCGGTGCGGGTGGACACGCGCCAGCCGCGCGAGGGTCGGTAGGACGTCCTCGCGCAGGGTGCAGGAGACACAGCCGTGCGCGAGCGTGATGCGCTCGTCCTCGAGCACTCCTTCGCTGTCGCGCACGATCCGGTGCACGGTGCCGGTGCCGAGGCCGGCGAGGTCGTGCCGGATCAGCAGCAGCGACGGGTCCGCCGCGAGCAGGCTGCGGGCTACGGCGTATGTGGCGGACGGCCAGAAGCCACTGAGCACGGTCAACGACGGTCGGGCGTCGGACGCCGGAACTCCGGCGTTGGCCGGTGCGAGCGGGGACGTCGACATCACAGTCCTCTCGACTTAGTTGAAAACGATTGTCATTATAGGCACATGGTCGACCGCGAGTGGCAGGCGGTCTTCTCCCAGGAAGTGCCGGGGTGGCTCGGTGGCGCCGGTGGCTGTTGGTGATCTGCACGCGGCGCCGAGTATCGCCTCGGCTCGTCGGTGTCGGACGAGGTCGTTCGGGACCCGGGTGGAGGCTGTCCGATCGGTCACGTAATAATGAAAACGATTGTCGTTACGGAGAACCCTTTCCTGAAGGAGTACGTGTGTCCCGTCGCTGTGCTGTCACCGGCGCGAAGCCGAGCTTCGGCAACGCCGTGTCCCACTCCCACCGGCGCACCCGCCGCCGGTGGAACCCCAACCTGCAGAACCACCGCTACTGGCTGCCCTCGGAGCGACGCTGGGTCCGCCTGACGCTGACCGCCAAGGCGCTGAAGACCGTCGACCGTAAGGGCATCGAAAAGGTCGTCGCGGAGCTGCGCGCCCGGGGGGTGGCGGTCTGATGGCCCGGCAGACCGACGTCCGCCCGATCGTCCGGCTGCGCAGCACCGCCGGCACCGGCTACACGTACGTCACCCGCAAGAACCGCCGCAATGACCCCGACCGGCTGGTGCTGCGCAAGTACGACCCGGTCGTCCGCCGGCACGTCGAGTTCCGGGAGGCGCGCTGACATGGCACGAAAGAGCCTCGCCAACCAGCAGGCCCGCCGTGCCGACCTGGTCACTCGCTACGCACAGCGCCGCGCCGAGCTGAAGCGGACCATCGCCCACCCGGATACCGACCCGGCGGTGCGGGAAGAGGCCGTCCGCCAGCTGGCGCGGCTGCCCCGCGACTCCAGCCCGGTGCGGCTGCGCAACCGGGACGTCGTCGACGGCCGGCCGCGAGGCGTGCTGACCCGTTTCGGATTGTCGCGGGTGCGGTTCCGGGAGATGGCGCTGCGGGGTGAGTTGCCGGGGATCCGCAAGGCGTCCTGGTGATGACGCCAATCGCGGCGCTGACGTCCGAATCGACGACGTCGGCGCGTTTGATGCGGGTGCAGGACGAGGAATGACCAGGCCGTAGGGCGCGAGACACGGACGGATTTCATTGACTGGGAGGAGGGCCGCCGACGTGGTGTTCGCGCCGGCGGCAGTCTTGACCGCCGGAAGGATGGTGCTGTCGCCGGCCCTTGTGAACGCCCGCGCCGGTATCGGCGCGGGCCCTCGTCCTTGCGGCTGCCAACGCATCCGAAGCGTGTGGGTCAGCTGCAGGAGCGGTGAGTAAGCCGTGACCGGCCGCCACAGCGGAACTCCTCGATCGGGACGCGCGGATGGAGGCGCCGGTAGTCCCACGGCGACTCTGCATGGTCGAGACTCGTCCGGTGGGACAACCCGGACGGGGCGTGGCTCCTCGCCGGGCCAGGCGAGGAGCCACGCCCCGTCGACAGTCCCTCCGCGTCGAGCCCGTTGACGCCCGGCACGCTCACCTGTAGTGCTTGAGCACGGCCAGGACGAGAGAGACGGCGGGGACGCTGGTGAGCGCGTATTGCATCCGGCCCTGCTGGCGGTAGCGACGTACGAGGCGGGCGTGGCGCAGGTGCCGAAGCTGGTGCGACACGTGCGAGGCGGGTAGCTGCAGCGCGTCCGAGAGCTCGGTGACGCACGCGTCGGCTCGCGTGAGCTGCTGCAGGATGCGGATGCGCGCCGGGTGGGCGATGGTGCGTAGCAGCTCGCTGATCTCCTCAATCGAGGCGGGCGCTGCGGTCACGACGCGGTGAGGAAGATCGCGCGGAACCCGTCGCGCAGGCGGTACGCCGCCAGCGACACGAGCAGGACGGCAGCGGCGGTCAGCGAGATGCTGCCCCCGGCGGCGACATCCCACAGTCGGGAGAACCACAGCCCGGCGGCGGCGCTGCCGGCGCCGAGCATGGCGGCGAGAGCGGTCATGGGGGCGAGACGGCCGGTCCAGGCGCGGGCGGCCGCGGCGGGGGCGACGATGAGAGCCAGGGCGAGGATGGTGCCGACGGCGGGCACGATCGCGACGACGACGAGGTCGACCAGCAGCAGGAGAGCGAAATCGAACAGCCGGACGCGGTACCCGGCGGCGCGGGCGCCGGCGGGATCAAAACCGACGTACAGCAGGTGCCGGCCGCCGACGGCGAGCGCGGTCGCGGTGAGCGCCACCAGGGCGACGGTCACGACTAGGTTCTCGGTGGTGACGGTGAGGATCGAGCCGACGAGGAAGGCGGACAGGTCCCGGCTGAAACCGTTCTGCGTGGCGACCAGCGCGACGCCGAGCGCGAAGCCGGCGGAGAGGATCACTCCGGTTGCGGCGGTGGCCTCTTGGCCGCGGGTACGCGCCAGCGCGGCGACGGCGGCAGCGGTCAGCAGCCCGGCGACCACGCCGCCGAGGTAGATGTTGATTCCGAGGATGGCGGCGGCGACCACGCCGGGGAACGTGGCGTGGGCCATGGTCATGGTGAAGAACGACAGCCGGCGCAGCACGACGTGCACGCCGACCAGCCCGGTGAGCACCCCGACGGCGACCGCTTCGACCAGGGCGCGGCCGAAGGTGTCCTGCAGTAGCCAGCTCACCGGGTCACCGTCACAGCAGGTGGGTGCGGCCGGCGGCGGAGCTGGCCGGCGAGCAGGGCGAGCAGGTAGCAGACCATGAGGATGAGCACCACCGCGGCGGCGGAGGTGAGCCGGACGCCGTATCGGACGGAGGCGGTCCAGCTGGCCAGCAGGCCCAAGTACGCGGCGAGGCCGGTGACGGCGGTGGCGATCACGGCCATGGCGGCGAGCCGGTCGGTCAGCAGGCGCGCGGTGGCGGCGGGCACGATGAGCAGGGCGATCACCAGGATCGTGCCGACGGCCTGCACGGCGGCGACGACGACCAGCGCGACGGCCGTGTTGAGCCCGAGATCGAGCAGGGTGAGGCGGTACCCGGCGGTGGCGGCGGCGATGGGGTCGAAGGCCCGCAGGACCAGCGGCCGGGCGGTGACGGCGAGGCCGGTGAGCACGATCGCGGCCAGCACGGCGGTCTGCGTGAGCTGAGCGGGAGTGACGGTGAGCAGCCGGCCGAACAGGAACGCGGTCAGGTCGCTGGTGTAGGAGTGCTGACGGGACACGAGCACCACGCCGAGAGAGAACATGGCGGTCAGCAGCACAGCCACCGTGGTGTCGTCACTGAGCCGCCCCCAGCGGGTCAGCACGGTGAGCGCGACCGCGGTCAGCAGGGCGGCGACGAGCGCGCCGCCAGCGATGCCGGTCCAGCCGGCGACGAGGAATCCGATGACCAAGCCGGGGAAGACGGTGTGGGTCAGCGCGTCGGCGACGAAGGCCAGCCGGCGCAGGAAGACCAGCACGCTGACCGGCCCGCACACCACGGCGAGCAGGAGCAGCTCGGCGAGGGCGCGGCCCATGAACGGCACGCTGAACGGCGCGACGAGATCCCTCATGGCGTTACCGTCCGGGCCGCGCGGCGTGCAGGTCGGCGGCCTGGCTGCCGTAGCCGTAGGTGCCGGGCAGCTCCGCGAGGATCTGTTCGGTGGGGCCGGTGACGGCGCGGCCACCGTGGATGAGGGAGGCGGTGTCGGCGAGGTGGCGGGCCAGGCGCAGGTCGTGGGTGCTGAGAAGTATGGCGGTGCCGGCGGCGGCGAGGTCCCGCAGTTGCGTCACGATGACGTCCTGGCTGGTGACGTCGAGCCCGTTGAAGGGCTCGTCCATCAGCATCAGTCGGGCCTGGGCGGCGATGGCGCGGGCGAGCAGGACCCGCTGGCGTTGGCCTCCGGACAGCAGCCCGAAGCGGCTGCGTGCGCGGTCGGCCAGCCCGACTCGCTCCAGCGCGTCGGCGGCGACGGCGCGGTCGGTCGCACGGATTTGCCGTAGCCAGCGGGTGGGCCGGTAGCGGCCCATGAGCACGACGTCGGCGGCGGTGACGGGGAAGTCCGCGTCGAGGGTGTCGACCTGCGGCACGTAGGCGGCCGCGCCGCGCGCCTGCCGCGCCGACCGTCCGGCGACGGTGATCGTGCCGGCAAGGACGTCGGCGAGCCCGACGACGGCCTTGATGAGGGTGGACTTGCCGGCGCCGTTGGCGCCGACGAGGGCGACGATCTGACCGGGCGCCACCGTGAGATTCACGTCGGTGAGGACGGCGCGGCGCCGGTAGCCGACGTCCGCCTGCGCGAGGTGCAGGGCGAGATCGGCTACCGGCGCGCCGGTGGGCTCAGCCACCGAGGGCTGCCACGATGGTGTCGGTGTTGTGTTCCTCGGCGCCCAGGTAGGTGCCCTGGGGGGTGCCTTCGGGGCCGAGGCTGTCGCCGTAGAGGGCGTCCTCCCCGCCGACCACCTTCACGCCTGCCTGCCGGGCGATCGCCTCGGCGGCCTTGGGCGGCAGGGAACTCTCGCTGAAGATCGCCTTGGTGCCGGTGGCCTTGATCTTCGCCACCAGGCCGTTGATCTGGGTGGCGGACAGTTCGGCGCTGGTGTCCAGGCTGGGGATCACCGCGCCGATGAACTGCAGCTGGTACCGGTCGATGTAGTAGCCGAACGCGTCGTGGTTGGTGACCAGCTTGCGGGCGTCCGCCGGCAGGGCGGCGAACTTGCGCTCGTTGTCCGCGTCGAGCTTGTCCAGCTTCGCCGCGTACGCCTGGAAGTTCGCCCGGTAGGCGTCGGCGTGGCCGGGGTCGGCGGTGACGAGGGCCTTCTCGATGTTCTCCGCCATGATCTTGGCATTGCGGGGGTTGTGCCAGATGTGCGGGTCGCCGTCCTTCATCTCCTCGTCGCCGGGGTCGCCCTTGCGCAGGGCCACTCCCTGTGAGGTGTCGACGACGGTGCCCTTGAAGCCGGCCGAGGAGATGGTGTCGTCGAGCCATTCCTCGAGTCCGACGCCGTTCTTGATGACGAGCTTGGCGGCCCCGAAAGCCTGGAGGTCGGCGGGGGTGGGCTCGTAGTCGTGGGGGTCGACGTTCGGCTTGATGATCTGGGTGACGATGACGGCGTCGCCGCCGACGTTGCGCGTGAAGTCGGCGACCTCGGGCGTCGTGGCGACCACCGCGAGAGTGCCGTTCTTCGCAGCGGTCGCGGTGCCGGTGTCGGTGTCGGCGCCGCAGCCGGCGGCGGCGGCGATCGTCGCTATCGCCAGGACGGTGCCGAGCGTACGGATGGACAGGTTCACTACCGCTCCTTGCTCATTGGATGAGCGGAACGGTAGTCATTTCCAATAAGCGCGTCTAGCTGTCAGGTGCTCATATCAACACCCATGCAACCATCGCCGGTCCTACTCGTACGGTTCCGCGGGCGCGGTGATCTTCTCCCAGGTACTCACCTCGAAGTAGGGGACGTCGGCGTCGTTGATGGGGTCCTTGGTGGTGTGCGGGATCCACCGGCCGGTGGCCCGTACCCAGGTGTTCACCGGCGCCTGCGGCACCTGGCCGCGCAGGCCGATCTTGACGGGGACGCCGTCGGCGGCGCAGCAGGACAGCACGATGCGCGCGAGCATGGGCTGCCCGTCCGGCTCGGGAGCGAGGAAGCCGGTCAACTGGATGCGCCGGTCCTGCAGGGTCCGGCCGTGGTCATAGACCGCCCGGTAGCCGTAGTCGAGGAGGGTGAGGTCGGCCGGGTCGCCGGGCGGCAGGGGTGGGTAGGCGACGTCGCGGTTGTCGGTCAGGGCGGAGCCGGCGCGTGAGGCGGTGTCGGCGCCGAGTGCCGGCGGGACGATGAAGAGCAGGGCGAGCGCCGGCAGCAGCAACAACCAGCCGACCGTTGGGCCGGACCGGCCGTGCCCGTGCCCGTCGTCGTCCGGCCCGGCCGCGGGCCGGTTGAGATGTCGCAGCTCCTGCACGAGGGCAACCACTGCGGTGATGACCAGCAGTGTTCCGGCGGCGATGAGGAATGGTCGCAGTCCCTGTTTGACGTAGCGTAGGTACAGGTCGGTGATGCTGGCGCGCAGGATCGCGCCGCCGAGGAAGAACATCACCACCGCCTGCGAGGCCCGATTCACCAGATCACCGTCCCGACCGTGGCCGCAACGAGCACGGCGAGGGCGAAGGTGGCCGGTGCGAACCGGACGGCGAACCGCCGCCCGAAGATGCCGGCCTGCATGGACACGAGTTTCAGGTCGACCATCGGACCGACGACGAGGAAGGCCAGCCGGGCGGTCAGGGAGAACTGGGACAGCGACGCGGCGACGAACGCATCCGCCTCGGAGCAGATCGACAGCAGCACGGCCAGCGCCGCGAGCGCGAGCACCGACAGCACCGGCCGGGCGGCCAGGTCGTGCAGGATCCGCTGCGGTACGGCCACGTTGATGGTGGCCGCGGCCATGGCGCCGACGACGAGGAAGCCGCCGGCGTGGATGATGTCGTGCCGGCAGGCGGTCCAGAACGCCGTCATCCGGGGCAGCCCGTCGAGGTGGGCGTGGTGCGGCAGGCGGATCCAATCCGTGCGGCCCAGCCGCAGCCACAACCATCCCATCAACAGGGCGACCACCAGACTGGCGCCACCCCGAGCGGCGACCATCTCCGGGTTGCGCGGGAAGGCGACCGCGGTGGCGGTGAGCACGATTGGGTTGATCGCCGGCGCGGCGAGCAGGAACGCCAACGCGGCAGCCGGGGTAACCCCGCGCCGGATCAGCGACCCGGCGATCGGCACCGAGCCGCACTCGCAGCCGGGCAGCACCACCCCGGCGACGCCGGCGACCGGCACGGCGAGCGCCGGGTGGCGAGGCAGGGCCCGGGCCCAGAACGAGCGCGGTACGAACACCGCGATGACAGCCGACAACACCACCCCGAAGACGAGGAACGGCATCGCCTGCACCATCACCGACACGAACACCGTCAGCCACGTCTGCAGACGCGGGTCGGAAACCAGTGCGCCGACCTGCCGGTGCAGGATGCCGACCAGGATGAGCAGGGCGACCAACACCTCGACCGAGCCGATCGCCCGGTCCCTGCGATGGGGGACGGCGGGCGGGAGGCCTGGGGTCGCCGAAACGGTTGGCGTGACGTCGGCTGCGGGCTCGCTCGTGCTCAGGACGAATCACCTTCTCCGGTCAACGATCGCATCCTAATGTGATCACCCCGTCGCAGAGAGTTCAAAACGGGTGACGCGCATCGCTGGAGGGAGCCGGGGGCGGGCATCGCGAATGGCGATCTGTTCACGGCGCCGATTGCGCCGCGGGTCCTGCCGTGGCTCCATGCGCTGGACCACGCACACGCCGGCGAACACACGGGGAGTGAACATATGCGCAATGCATAATGGGTTCCGATGTCACGTGACCACCAGTGCCACGGGCAGAAAAGGAATCGGGCGCCGAGACAGGCGCCGTGACGAGTGGAGACGGCGGACGGTGACCGAGGCAATGCCCAGTGCGACCCGCAACACCCGGCAGCGCGCCGAGGTGCTGGCGCTGCTGCGCGAGGTGGAGGGCTTCCACAGCGCGCAGCAGCTGCACCAGATGCTCGTCGACCGCAAGGCGCGGGTCGGCCTGACCACCGTCTACCGAACGCTGCAGATGCTGGTCGACAGCGGCGAGATCGACTCGACGCGGCTGCCGGGTGGGGAATATCTGTACCGGCGGTGCAGTCAGAGCCGGCACCACCATCACCTGGTGTGCCGGGAGTGCGGCCGCGCGGTCGAGGTCGCCGGGCCCGCCGTGGAGCGGTGGGCCGACCAGGTTGCCAGCCAGCACGGCTTCACCGACGTCGGTCACACCCTGGAGATCTTCGGCACCTGCGGTAAGTGCGCCGCCTGACCGGCGCTGCTCTGAATCAGACGCCCACCACCGCAGGCTGGCTAACCGCCTGCGGTCCCATGCGAAACTCCGGATCGATCTGATCGGTGAGATCCGCCCCGGCGCGCTCGTTGGCCCACGCGGCGGCGTTGCGCCGGTGGAACTCATGCGCCCACCGCGTGAAGGCCGTCCAGTCCTGCACGGTGTCGTCCACCGCCTCCACGAGCTTGGCGAGGGCTGCCTGGTTGGCGGGCTCCAGCTCGGCCAGCGGGCCGACCGTGCCCCGCTCCGCCCGCCGCACGTAACCGGATCTGCTGAACCAGGTCAACAGGTCGCCGCCGACGTGCTCGCGGAGGAACTCCACGTCGCCGGCGTCCTCGACCCTGTTCCCGGCCACCGACAGGGCCACGCCGTAGTCACGGGCGTAGCCGGCGTACTGCCGGTAGACCCCGACGCTGCGCACCGTCGGCTCGCACACCAGTACCGTGCGGTCGAAGCGGGTGAACAGCCCGGAGGCGAACGAGCCCGCGCCCGCGGCCATGTCCACCACGACGTACTCGCCAGGCCCGTCGGGCATGTGATTGAGCAGCAGCTCCACCGCCCCCACCTTCGAGTGGTAGCAGGCCACGCCGAGATCTTCCGTGGCGAACTCGCCGGTGACCGCCAACCGCACCGCGGCAGTATCCACGGTGATCGTCGCTTCTTCGGACATCAGGTGCTGCTCGGTGATCAGGAGTTACACCGTTCGTCTTACAGCCCCGAATCAGGCCAGGACAAGCGCAAGGCTGCGCGTACTGCCCGGGCGGGCTCCCGACTGGACCCCCGACACGGTGGCCCTGGACGAGTTCGTCGAAATCACCCGAGCGGTACGCGCCCTGCTCGCCTCGGCCCGCCCGCTGGTCCCCGCGGACCTGCGTGGCGCCGACGTCGACCCCGCCGGGGTGCCGGACGTGGTGGTCGACCCCTCGCTGGCCACCCGCGCCGACACCGCGGCGGGGCTCCTCGACCAACTGGGGGCCGACCTGGCCTCGGCCGACCCGGCGGTGCTGCGCGCCGCGTTGACCCTCGCCGCCGGCATCGGCGTCGCCGGCGCATACGCCGGTCCGGCCGCCACCGATGAGACGGTGCTCGCGCGGACCCGCACCGTGAGGACCGAGGTCGCCAGTCGGCTGGCGGCGCTCAATGCCCTCACCACCGAGGCGGGGGCCGACCCCGAACAGATCCGCGATCACCACGTGGCCCGGCTGCGCGCGGTATTCGGCGCCAACTTCCGGGTGCTACCGAGGTTCACCCTGGGCCGGCCCGCCGAACTGAGCACCGCGCTGGCGGGCAGTACCGCCGTGCAGGGCGGCAACCGGCACGCGGTCGTCGACTGGCTCGCCGACGCCGCCCTGGTCCGGCCCGGCGTGCAGAGGCTGGACACGGTACGCCGGTACACCGGGGCGGTCCGCCCCGAGCAGGTGGCGACGCTGCGGGTCGCGCAGCTGCCGTACCAGAGCGACGACCGGTGGCTCGCGCTGAAGCTGGCCGGCAAACGCCCCGACACGTCGCGGCTGTCCGTGGTGGTCGACGCGCCCGCCGGGTTCGACCCGGCGATGCAGGTCTGCGGTCTGGTGGTCGACGAGTGGGTGGAGGTCCTGCCCGACGAGGTCCAGACCACCGGCCTGGCATTCCATGCGGAGTCACCCGGGCAGGCCGCTCCGCAGGCGATCCTGCTGGCGGTTCCCGCCGACAATGCGCCGACCTGGACCCGCGACGCACTGGAACGGACCCTGGTCGAGACGCTCGAACTCGCCCCGATGCGGGCGGTGGACGTGGCCACCCTTGGCGAGGTCGGCCAGTTCCTTCCCGCGCTGTACTTCCCGATGAACGTCGACGGCGCGACCGGCGCGACCGACTTCACCCGCACCGTCTCGGCCGGCTGAGGAGCTGCCCATGTCCTCCGTAACCTCGTGGACCCGACTCGAACCGGGCGCCCGCAGCGACGATCTGGCTCCCGGCCTGCAGGCCCGGGTATACGACCCGCTCTGGCTGCTGGCCCGTCAGTGGCAGCTCGGCGAGTTCACCGGCGAGGACGCCGGCTCCCCGGCGTCCGTGCGGATCCGGGCGCAGAGCGCCCCGGTGACCTCCTACCGGCCCGCCGGCGGCTCCCCGCAGCCGTTCCCACAGGGACGCCCCCTGGAAACCGTCGTCGAGGCCGGGGCGGTCGGGCGACTGACCGAGCTGCCGCACGCCGCCCGCACCGGCGAGCACTTCCTGCGGCTGCTCGCCGACCAGGACAGGCTGGCGGGGTACGCGTCGCTGTTTGTCGAGGCGTACCCGCTGTCCGTGGACGGCCCGGCGGCGGCCAACCTGGACGCGGCCGCCCGGCGCTGGCTGTCGGTGCTCTCTCGGCGCGTCGCCAGCGGCGCGCTGCTCCTGCCGGCGATGCGTAACCTGGTGCAGAATGGCACCCCGCCGCCCGGGGTGCTGGTACCGCCGGCGCTGCTGCCGGCGCTGATCAGCTGCGCGAGCACGTGGTTGGCCTGGTTGGACACGCTCGGGCTCGACCTGTCCGGGATCGGCAGCGGCACCGGCGACGGGCTGCCCGAAGCGTTCACCCCAGGCCTGGCCGCCAGCGCCGTCACCACCGCACCGGCCGCCTGGCAGCCGGCCCGGATGGAGTACCGCTTCGACGTCTCGGCCCGCTTCGGCGACAACGACACTGTGCTCTCCGCCAGCGAATACGACGGCGGCCGGCTGGACTGGTACTCCTTCAGCGTCGACACGGCTACCCGGCTGCCGGCAGTGAACCAGATCGGCGACATCGTGCAGACCGTCCTGCCCACCCCGGCTGCCTATCCCGGCATGCCTGCTCCCCGCTGGTGGGAGTTCGAAGACGCCCGGGTGGACTTCGGCCAGGTCGAGGCGGAACCCAGCGACCTGGCGCGCCTGCTGCTGGTCGACTACGCCACCGTATACAGCAACGACTGGTATCTCGCGCCCCTGACGGCGCCGGTCGGCTCCGTTCTCAAGATCCGGTCGGTGGTGGTCACCGACACGTTCGGCTTCCGCACTCTCGTCCGCGTCGCCGGGGCGCTGCCCGGCGACGGCCAGGACTGGTCGCTCTTCCGGCACACCGTCACCGGGCCTCAGGCCACCCTCACCAACGGCCGCTCGGACTGCCTGCTGGTCGCACCGGCACTCGCCGACACCCAGGAGGCCGACCCGGTCGAGGAGGTGCGGATGTTCCGCGACGAGATGGCCAACGTCGCCTGGGCGGTGGAAACCATCGTGGCAGGAGGTGGCCGTGGCTGCTGATCCCGCTACGGTGGCCGCAGCCCGGCAGGTCCTGGCCCACCCGGGCGTCACCGTGGCCGATCTGAAGTCCGACGTCGGCGTGTTGGTGTCGCTGCCGATGGTCGCGGATCGTGCGGTGCTGGGTGTTGAGGTCTCTCTTCCACCGGCAGATCGCTGCCGTAGACGGGTTTGCGGTTACGGGATGATCACCTCGGAGTTGCCGTGGTGGGCGCCGTCAGCCAGGGTGGGCCGCCCGGCTCTGGTCGATGCCGGAGGTGCGGTAGACCGACCGTGTCGTGGCGGTTGCCGGGTTGCGGGTCGCCGACAGCGATGACCAGGCGGGTGCTGGCGTCGATACGTAGCGACCCTGCGGGTTCGTCGAGTACCGGTAGTTCTTGCTCTTCGTGGCCAGCCGTTGGTCCCGCATGATGGGGCAGTAGCTCGTCAAACGTGCCGCTGTGGGAGGCCGGCGTGCGACCATTAATCGCCAATAGGTCATTTAACGCGGATCGGGTCGCAAATAGATTGTGATCGGTGTTTTCGCACCCGGGCGGGGTGGATCCGCGCTGGCGATCTGAGAGAGGTAGAACGGTGGCTGAGCAAGGGCAGGGGGGCTCCCATCTGGCGCATGTCGCCCTAACCAGCTTCATTGGTACCACGATCGAGTGGTACGACTTCATCCTCTTCGGGGTGGCGGCCGCCACGGTATTCGATAAGTTGTTCTTCCCTGCTCTCAGTCCGAACGCCGGTACGTTGGCCTCCTTCGCGACCTTCGGGGTCGCGTTCGTCGCCAGGCCGTTCGGCGCAGCGCTGTTCGGGCATTTCGGAGACCGGATCGGGCGAAAACCTATATTCATTCTGACGCTGCTGATCACGTGTGTCGGCACGTTGGGTATCGGGCTGCTTCCCACGTACGCGGCCATCGGCCTCTGGGCGCCGGCGCTACTTTTGATGACCCGGTTGATGCAGGGTGTGGCTGTGGGTGGGGAATGGGGCGGCGCGGTGTTGATGGTGGTCGAACATGCGCCGCCGTCGAAGCGGGGATTTTACGGCGCCTGGCCGCAGGCTGGGGCTTACCTGGCCCTGGCCCTGTCCAACGGGGCGTTTTATCTGGTCGGTCTGCTTCCGGAGGAGCAATTCCTGAGCTGGGGATGGCGGATCCCGTTTCTCGCCAGCGTCGTGTTGTTCTTCGTCGGGCTCTACGCCAGGCGGCACGTGCTGGAGTCCCCGGCTTTTCGGGACGTCAGGGAGTCGGGACGGCGCCCCGTCGTACCGCTGATCCAGCTTTTCCGTACGCAGAAAAGGGGTCTGATCATCGGGTGCGCGAGCCTGGGCGCGGCGAACATATCGTTCTACGTCGCGACAGTGTTCATCTTGTCGTACGGCCCCGAGACAGTGGGCATCTCCCAGAAAGCGGTGCTGTCCTCAATCGTCGTCGCCGCGCTCGTGGCCGTGCCACTGAACCTGCTCGGGGCGGCGATCTCGGATCGGGTGGGCCGAAAGCGTCTCATCATCGGCGGCGCGATCTTCACGGCCGTCCTCGCTTTTCCGTTCTTCTGGCTCTTCGACACCGGGAATCCGTTCCTGGTCGGCGTGGCGCTCGTGCTGATGGTGGCGGTCAGCAGCGCGGTCACCTACGCCCCGTTGTCGAGTTTTATCGCCGAACTGTTCGACGCCCGCGTGCGGTACACCGGCGCCGCGCTCTCGTACCAACTGGCCGGGACGGTGCTGGCGGGACCGTCACCGTTCATCGCGACGGCGTTGTACTCGAAGGCGGGTAGTCCTTGGGTGACCGCGGTGTACATCATGGCCGGCTGCGGGATCACGGTCGTCGCCCTACTGCCTCGCTGGCAGAAGCCGGAGCGCCTTGGCGATGTGGATCATCGCGGCGCTAGCAGGCGTTAGCCCGATGTCGCGCTCGCGTGGCCCCACCGTCCCGGGATGCTACGCAGCTCGATCCGGCCGATGCCGCTGGGCACTGCCGGTTCGACCAGCAGCCGGTCCCCGTCCGGCTCCAGGCCGAGGATGACGCGCAGTAGCAGCAGCGGAGTACCGGTCGACCAGGACTGTGGGCTACAGGCGGTCGGGTACTCGACGGGATACCGGGTCAGTTCCCGGTCGTAGCCGGCGAATACCTCAGGCAGCCGGCCGTGGAAGAACTCCGCGGCGTCGATCAAGCCCGCGGCGATGCGTCCCGCCTCGGCCCGGAAGCCGTAGCGCCACAGCCCCCAGGCGATGAACGAGTTGTCGAACGGCCAGACGGTGCCCACGTGGTAGCCGATGGGGTTGTAGCGCCCCTCATCCACGGCCAGCGTCCGCACCCCCCAGCCGGAGAACAGCCGGGGCCCGAGCAAATGCCGCGCGACGGCCTCCGCCCTCGACGGATCGACGATTCCGCTCCAGAGGAGGTGCCCCATGTTCGACGACAGTGAGTCGACCGGCCTGCCGTCGGAATCCAGGGCCAGGGCGTAGAATTCCCCGTCCTCGACCCAGAAGTCGCGGTTGAACCGCGCCCGGAGATCGGCGGCCTCCCGCTCCAGCCGGTCCGCGTATTCCGGGTCGCCCCAGAAGTCACGTGCCAACCGGGCGCCCCGCACCTTCGCGTCGTACGCGTACCCCTGGAGTTCGCAGGTCGCGCGGGGAAAGTCCGGCAGGCGCCCGTCGTGGTAGGAAATCGAATCCCAGGAGTCCTTCCAGCACTGGTTCACGAGGCCGGTCCGCTCGTTCCGGGTCTGGTACCGGATGTAGCCGTCGCCGAGCAGATCGCCGTACTCGTCGATCCAGTCGAGTGCGGCCCGGGCCTCCGGCTCCAACAGCCCGACCAGGCGGCTGTCGCCGCTCCAGCGCTCGTACTCGTCCAGCAGGATCACGAACAGCGGCGTGGCGTCGGCGGTGCCGAAGTACGAGGTGTGCGGCTGCTCCTCGAACGCCGCCGACTCCCCGTACCGCCACTCGTGCATGATCTTGCCTGGTTCCTCGTCCCGGAAGTCATCCAGCTTGTTGCCCTGCATGCTCGCCATCAGCGTCAGCGTGTTGGCGGCAAGTTCCGGCGTGAACGGCAGCGTCTGCAGGCTGGTGAGGATGCTGTCGCGCCCGAAGATGGTCATGAACCACGGCAGGCCGGCCGCAGGTACGTTGCTCGCACCGAGGATGAGCGGCGAGAGCTGGAGCGCGGCGAGGTCGACCAGGCTGCGCCGGTACGACTGTTGAAGCGGCTCGTGCTGGCACGTGAGCTCAGGCGCCCGCGCCAGCCAACTCTCCAACTCCCGGCGCATCTGCCGTTTGGTGGTACCGGGCTGGCCGTGCATGCTACGGCGGATCTCGCTTCCGCGCGTTCCCAGCGTCGCCACGCGCAGCCAGGTCACCCACTTGCCGTGCGGTTGGATGCGGACATCGAAGGTCACCCCGCTTTCGTCGAACGTGCCGGGTGCGGTCGACGAGACCAATGTCTCCCGCCGGAAGGTCTCCCGTTCGTAGCCCAGCCGCAGGCGCCCGTGCTCGGGCCGGACGTACACGTTGCCCTTCTTCTTCCTCACATCCTTGATCTCGAACAGGTCGGCGAAGTCGCTCTCGATCTCTAGCCGGATGATGAGGTTCACCGGCTCACGGCTGTGGTTGAGCACCGTCAGTTGCTCGTCGAAGCTACCGCCGACCGAGCGCTGGCGGATGACCGACACCTTGGCGTCGACGTAGTGGGTCGGTTTGCCCGGGACCAGGAAGAAACGTGTCTCGAAATACTGCAGATCGTCGACTGACAGCGCCTGGAGGCGCTCGCCGTTGACGCTCAACTCCCACTTCGACAGGAATCGGGTGTCGAACGAGAACAGACCGGTCGGAAACTCCGGAGACGCGATGATGTCGCCGCACCTGTCGCTGACCACGAAGGTGTTGCCGTTCAGGATCCTGACCGTGTCCTCGCTCATCGCCGCAGCTCTCCGCGTCGCGCGACCGGTCGGGGATCCCCGGCTTCAGGTGGCCCGGGAAGGACCCGCTGGAAGAGGTCGAGCATGTACAGCCGGCCCACGACCTTTATCTCGTTACGCAGCCAGGCCGCGTAGACGTTCGCCTCGCCGCGTACGATGCGCGCGAACAACGCCTCGTCGAGCCGGACGGTGCAGTCGGCGCGGCGGTTTTCCCGGGACATTCTGACGTCCCCCTTCTCGATCGTCATGAGCCAGTGGGTGGTGTGATGATCTCGTACGAGGTCGAAGCGGATCGTGCCCGTGACCTGCTTGAGCCGGTCGTACCTGCGGCGTACGACCCCGGCGAAAAACTCTGCGATGGGATCCGCCATCAGGTCTTCCCCTCTCGACCCGCCCCGACTAGGGCCGTTTGGCGCCGGCGGCTAGCCGGCATCCGAGACGTCGAATCCAGGACTGTGGCAGCATCGCCCCGACCAGGGTGGGTGCGCATCACCCGGGTTGGGTGATATCGGCCGGGGCAGGGTCGAGGACGTTCCTTCGCCTCGGCCGGGCTGACACAGAGCGGGGAGCCCACCCGGGCGATTGATGCATCGATGCCGGTGGCCAGGTCGTCGACCGACGTCAGGCCCGCGAGAATCAGCGAAGAATCAGGGTCAGGTCATCCGTTGGAGTGGTGCATACCAAACCCTGGTAGTATGCATGGAGCTATGCAGCTTGCTTGGCGGGTCGGCTGTCGCGTATCGCTTGCTTGAGAAGGCAGGCCTTCCTTGCTGGCGAGGCGCCCCGCCCGCCTGCTCGTGTTTCATCTGCGCTAGGAGATGCTTGAAATGACCGCCACTGCGGCCGCGGTGTCGGCCGACGTCTATGAGCGGTTGACCAACGCCCGGCTATCGCCTGCGCAACGACGAATCGCGCGCTATGTGATCGATCATCGTGATGCAGCGGCGTTCCTTACCAGCGAGAGCATTGCGCGGCAGGTCGGCGTCAGCCAGCCTTCGGTCTCGCGGTTCGCGGCCGCGCTCGGTTACGCCAGGTTCTCGGACTTCAAGCGAGCGCTCCAGAAGTGGGCCCGCTCTGAGATGTCGGCACTATCGCCCGCAGGCGACAGCGCGAGTCCTTTGGCCGAGGCGATCGGGGCCGAGGTGGCCAATCTTCAGTGGCTCGGCCAGTCGGCCACCCTCGAAGAGCAGATTTCTCGGGTCGGGTCCGCCCTCATGTCCTCGCAGCGGCTGCCGGTCATCGGGCTGCGAATCTCGCGTTCGTTCGCCCAGCACTTTGCCTACCTCGGTGCCAAGGTGCACCCGAACATCTCTGTGATCGACCGCGGCGACACAGAGGCCAAGGAGAGCCTTGCTCGTGCGGCGGCGGAGGGGGGCACTTGGTGCCTGGCGTTCATCCTCCCGCGCTACCCGAGAGAGGCCTGTGACCTGATGCGTTACGCGAGACAGATCGGGCTCAAGGTTGCGGTTCTCAGTGACGAGTCGTTTGCGACCGTCGGGCACGAGACCGATGAGCTCATCACCGTCAGGTTCGGGAGTGGGTTGCTCTTCGACACGTCCGCAACGATGAACATCGCCTCGTCCGCGCTCCTTCACGCCATGGCAGACTCCAACCCCGGAGCCTCACAGGACGGGCTCGAGCGCTTTGAACGACACGCCACCGACCTCGTGGTCTTCGAGGAGTGACCGAGGCCGGCGGCCAGCCCATCACGGCACGGGCGGTGCGGGGCGCGTGGGGTCGTCGGCGACCTTGACGATGAGCTTCCCGAAGTTCTTCCCCCTCAGGAGACCGAAAAACGCGTCAGGGGCGTTCTCGAGCCCGTCGACGAAATCCTCTCGGTACTTGATCCGACCGTCCGAAAGCCAGGCCGACATGTCGCGCTGGAAGTCGGCGTAGTGGGTCGAGATGAAGTCTCGCTGCGTGAAGCCGCGGACGACAAGTCGCTTGATGTTGATCGCGCTCATTAGCTGCGGGAGCCGGTCGGGTCCCGTCGGCGCGGACGTCTCGTTGTACTGAGAGATCAGGCCGCAGACGGGAACCCGTGCGAAATCGTTGAGGTGATCGAAGACGGCGTCCCACACGGCGCCGCCGACATTCTCGAAGTAGATGTCGATTCCGTCCGGAACGGCCTCGCCCAGCTCGTTCTCGAAGGTGGGCGATCGATGGTCGAGGGCGAGGTCGAATCCCAGCTCGCGCAGCCATGCCACCTTGCTGGCGCCGCCCGCGATGCCGACGGTACGGGCACCCTGGATCTTGGCGATCTGGCCGACGACGGACCCGACGGCCCCCGTAGCGGCCGCCACCACGAGCGTCTCGCCCGCGCGGACGCGCCCGATCTCGGTGAGTCCGACGTACGCCGCGAAACCTGGCATGCCGAGCACCCCGAGCGCGGTTGAGATGGGTGCCTTGGCCGGGTCGACCTTGCGCAGGGACTGACCGTCCTGCACCGCATGGGTCTGCCAGCCGGAGTGCGCGAGGACGATGTCTCCCGGGCTGAAGGAAGACGACGCCGACTCGAGGACCTCGCAGACGGTACCGCCTTCCATTACCTCGCCGACCTCCACCGGCTTGGCGTAGGAGCGCGATGCGTTCATCCGGCCACGCATGTACGGGTCCAGCGAGAGATAGATCGTCCTCAGCAGCACTTGGCCGTCGCCGACGGCCGGGAGCTCGCGCGTCTCGAGACGAAGGTTCGAGCGGACGGGCTCGCCGACGGGTCGCGAGGCGAGGACGACGGCACGGGACTGGGTCTGGGTCACGCGGGCCAACATAACTGGAGGTTGCCCGCACTGTATAGAGCAGGATACGGTGCCCGAGGCAAGTGAATGCTTTTCTGCAACCAGGGCAGGGTCCTCGCTCGACGTCGAGGGCGCCAGTCGCCGGGCGACCCGTCGCTGCCGTCGCTCCCGTCGCTGGGTCGACCGTCGAATGTGAGCCTCAAGAGATCAGCTAACAGGAGGATTGATCATCGTGAGCACCATCACGATCACCGGCGAGCATTTGAGCCTTGAGACGCTTCGTCCCGTATTCCGGGGTCCTGTCCAGGTAGCGTTCGCTCCTCAGGCAGTGGAGAACCTGCGACGTGCGCACCAGGTGATCCTGGACGCGATCAGCCGAGGAGATGTGGTCTATGGGGTGAACACCGGCTTTGGAAAGCTGGCGGACCGACGGATCTCACCTTCGGACCTCGTGGAGCTGCAACGCCGGTCGGTGCTGTCGCACATGGTCGGGGTGGGTGACCCGCTTCCCGACGAGACGGTCCGCGCCATCATGGTCATCAAGCTCATCGGTCTTGCTCGCGGGCACTCCGGCATCCGCGTCGAGACCGCGGAGATGCTCATGAACCTGATCAACGCGGACGTGCTGCCTGTCATCCCAACGCAGGGCTCCGTTGGAGCGTCAGGAGACCTGGCACCGCTGGCGCACCTCGCCGGCGCACTGATGGGAGAGGGCCGTGTCCGGATCGACGGCGTCACCTACAACGCTGTAGAGGGTCTCGCGAAGGTCGGACTGACTCCCGTCGAACTGGGCCCCAAGGAGGCGGTGGCACTCCTCAACGGAGTCCAGGCGTCCACCGCCATCGCCCTGCGCGGACTATTCGGCGTCGAGGCCGTGTTCAACGCCGGCCTGGCCGCAGGTGCGCTGACGCTGGAGGCGACGGCGGGCCGACAGGTCGTTCTCGACGACCGCATCCAGCAGATCCGCGGGCACGCTGGCCAGATCCGGGTCGCAGGGCTCCTGCGGCGTCTGGTCGCCGACAGTTCGGTCCTCGACGTGGAGTTCGAGGGACGTCGGCTCCAGGACCCCTACTGCCTACGCTGCCAGCCACAGGTAATGGGGGCAGCGCTGGACCTCCTGACGTTCGCCGCGCGCACGATCGAGCAGGAGGTTAACGCGGTCTCCGACAACCCACTGATGTTCCCCGACGATGGTGTCGTCTTGTCGGGCGGGAACTTCCACGGCCAGCCCATCGCTTACGCGGCGGACATCATCGCCATGGCGATCTGCGAGATCGGGTCGATCTCCGAACGCCGCCAGGCAATGCTGATGGATGCCTCCATGAGCGGGTTGGCGCCGTTCCTGGTGGGCAACGCGGGTCTGAACTCCGGGTTCATCATGGCTCAGGTCACCAGTGCCGCGCTCGTCGCAGAGAATCGCGCCAAGGCGACTCCGAACAGCGTCGACAGCATTCCGACCTCCGCCGGCCAAGAGGATCACGTCAGCATGGCGACGCATGCTTCCGTGCGGCTTGGGCCCATGGTGCGCAACGCGGCGTACATCATCGCGATCGAACTGCTGTGTGCTGCCCAGGGCCTGGACCTGAGGAACGGCGGGACTGCGGCGCCGGCGAATCGCCCCACTTATGACCTTGTCCGCTCCAAGGCCGAGTTCCTCGAGGACGACCGAATCATGGCGGGGGAGATGGAGGCCGTTGCCGCGGAGGTCCTCGACGGGGTGTTCATCGAGATTGTCGGTGGCCGACTGGAAGCTATCGCCTGACCCGACAGCTCTCCACCCCTGCCGCATGGTGGGCCTCGCCAGGGGGTGGGCACGCGTGGCGCGCCCACCCCCCTCGCGTCGTTTCTGCGATGCTCGTGGGCTCTGGTCGCCCGCAGAGGCCATCGGGTAACTGGATGACTACGCCACGATAAGCCGTTCGGCGTTGCTGCGTCGGGCGGCTTCGCATTCGGCGGCGTTGCTCCAGCGAATGTTCTGGCCGGCGAGTATCGCCATGAGTCGAACATCGCGGTTTTGATCATGGCTTCGGAGTTGGCGGTGAGCCGAGTAGTTCTGGGCCAGACGCCTACCGTCGCGGTCGATTCCGGCTCTCGGCCGGCCGCCGCCACGGACGGTTCGACCCGTCCCACCGTCACGCGCCGCGCCTGGCCGGTCACCCAAAGGTCGCTCAGAAGGACGACTTGAAGACGGCTGTGTTGCGCCTGCGAACCATCCTCAGATCGCCTGCGCGAGGGGGGTTGCCGTGCTGCATGGAAGAGGATACCGTTCCGCCAGCGCTGAATGATTTCTTTCATGTTCAGCCCTGAGCAGCCCACCAGGAGCCAACGATGCCGAGAAGCCGTGTAGTGACCGCCACCCTCTCCCTGCTTGCCGCCACCGTGCTCCTCGTGAGCGGTTGCGGGGCGGAGGCCGACACGTCGAAGGACAGCGCCCTGCTCGTCCCGAAGCTGAATGAGCTGCTGCCGCAGAAGGTGCGCGACTCGCGCATCCTCACCGTGGCCACCGATCCCCAGTACCCGCCGTGCGACTTCACCAACGAGTCCGGAAAGATCGATGGCTTCAACCACGACATCCTGATGGCGATGGCGCCGCGACTTGGCGTCGAGATCCGCCAGCCGGCGATCGCCTTCGACGGCCTGCTGCCCGGAGTTCAGAGCGGTCGGTTCGATGCCGCGATGGAGTGCATCACCGACAACCGGGAGCGTCAGAAGACGGTAAAGTTCGTCGACTATGCCTACGCCACCAAGAGCGTCATCACGACGTCGGAGAACAAGCACGGCATCACGAAGAACCCCCTGACCACGTGTGGGCTGAAGGCGGGCGTTCAGACCGGAACCGAGTTCGTCGAAGACGCCGAGCTGTTCTCGAAAAACTGCGAGTCGGAGGGCAAGGGCGCGCTGCAGATCACCAACTTCCCGACCGCCGGCGACCAGAACACCGCACTGCAGTCCGGCAGGATCGACTTCGCCTTCACCAACACCGCGACTGGAGTGTGGCAGGCGAAGGCCAGCGGCGGCCACTTCGAGATCATCCCGAGCCCGCTTCTGTCGCGCACCTACGTCGGCATCGTGGTAGGCCCTGAGGCCGACGGAACCGCCAAGGCCCTGCTCGGTGCGCTCGAGGCGATCATCGAGGACGGCACCTACGGCAAGATCATGTCGAAGTGGGACCTCAACGACATCGCGTTGGACAAGCCCGGCATCAACCTGGCGACCGAGCGTCCCCTCGAGCTGCCGAAGGTCTGCGGGGCGTGCGGCTCCTGACCTAGCGCCGATGTGGGCGTCGCCCCGAGCGTATCGATGACCTTTTGATGCGTTGTCGTGAACTCGCGGGACGCGGGTCTGACGCGGCGCGGACATCGCGCCGCGTCAGACCGGCGGCCAGACTGGCTCTAGCGCAAACCCGACCGTTCAGGCCGGCCGTCTGTCGCGAGCACACGAGAAGCATCGACCTCGGACATCAACCACGCCTCTCGGATCATCGCTAACGAGAAACAAAAGAAGGTGAACCGTGACACACGTGACACACCCGGCAGCTGATGTCGAAGTGCGAGATCCTTTCGCGAAACCCCGGCCACGCAGACACCCGAGCTACTGGATCAGTGGGCTTGTCGCGGTTGTGATCCTGGGTTTTCTCGTCTACGGGTTCGTGACCAATGAGAAGCTGGAATGGGATGTCGTAGGAGATTACCTCTTCGCCGATCCCATCATGGAGGGCTTGTGGATGACGATCAAGCTCTCATTGCTATCCCAGCTCATCGCAGTGCTGATCGGATGCATGCTCGCCCTTCTCGGTGAGTCCCGGAACCCCGTCTTCCGCACCTTCGTCAAGGCATATGTTGGGTTGTTCCGAGGGCTGCCGCTCCTTGTTCTCCTTCTGATCTGCTTCAACGCGGCACTCTTCATCCCGCGAGTCGGGTTCGGTGCAGCCAGTTGGGATACGAACACCCTCATCACCGGTTTCACGGCCGCCATCATCGGCCTTTCCTTGCACGAGGGCGCCTTCATGGTCGAGATCATCCGTGCGGGCTTCATGTCGGTGCCTCCCGGTCAGCGTGAGGCGGCCCAGGTCCTGGGAATGAGCCGTGGCCTCACCATGCGGACCATCGTCATCCCACAGGCGATCAGGGTCATTATTCCCCCGACGGGCAACCAGTTCATCAGCCTCCTCAAGGCGAGCTCGCTCGTCGCAGTCATCGGTGGAGGTGACCTCCTCACCCGTGCCCAGCAGATCTATGGCTCCAACTTCAAGGTCATCCCGCTCCTCTTGGTGGTCAGCTTCTGGTACCTGACGATCGTCATGCTGGCGACCCTGGGTCAGCACTTCCTCGAGAAGAAGTACTCCCTGTCCGCAGGACCGCAGCGGAAATTTATGAAATCTCGAGTCGGGGAGGCGTCGAAGTGAAGCAGCAGCCACTTGTGACCATCCGGGACGTGCGGAAGTGCTACGGCGAAATCGAAGTCCTCAAAGGCATCGACCTCGACGTCATGCCCGGAGAGGTGTTGTGTCTGATCGGACCGTCAGGCTCAGGAAAGAGTACGCTGCTTCGTTGCGTGAACGTCCTCGAACAGATCAATGGCGGCTACATCCAGGTAGAGAACGAATTCGCGGGCGCGACGGTCAAGAACGGGGAGCTTCACGAGCCCAGCGAGGCCGAGATCGCGAGGTACCGCCAGCGCATCGGCATGGTCTTCCAGCACTTCAACCTCTTTTCCCATCTGACAGCGCTCGAGAACGTGGCCATCGGCCTTGTCAAGGTCCGGGGATTCGCAAGAAGCGAGGCGTTCGCCCGCGCGCGGGCGTGCTTGTCTGACGTCGGACTGGCGCACCTGCAGAACTCGTACCCGCGCCATCTCTCCGGTGGGCAGCAGCAACGTGTCGCCATCGCCCGCGCGCTGGCCATGGAGCCGAAGCTCATGCTGTTCGACGAGCCGACGAGCGCCCTGGATCCCGAACTCGTCGGGGAGGTGCTGTCGGTGATGCGTCGCGTGGCTGAGCGGGGGATGACAATGATCGTGGTGACCCACGAGATGCGGTTCGCGAGGGACGTCGCCGATCGGGTTGCCTTCATGGACCAGGGACGGATCGTCGAGATCGACGAGGCCAAGAAGCTGATCGATTCGCCGACATCCGAGCGCACGAAGAACTTCCTGAACCACGTGAAGTGAGGGTCGGTATGATCAACCTGCAGATCACGCTCGGTGAGCCACACGGCGCCACGGATGCTCCGTGCCTGGTCCTCGGCCACTCCTTGGGTACGTCATCCGCCCTCTGGGCCGACGCGGCCGCGTTGCTCGCAAGACACTTCCGTGTCATCACCTGGGACCTGCCCGGACACGGCGCCTCGCCTGCCGCAGACGGTGCGTTCACCATCAGCGACCTGTCCGGCGCAGTGGTCGGTCAGCTTGGCGCACGAGGGGTCTCCAAGTTCCTGTACGCGGGTGTCTCCATCGGTGGCACCGTGGGGATGGACGTGGCCCTCCGGCATGCCGAGCGCGTCGACGCGGTTGCGGTCATCTCTGCCGGCGCCAACGTCGACGCACCAGCGGCCTGGGCTGAGCGGGCTGCCCTGGTGCGCTCGGAAGGGACTGAAGCGCTGGCGGCGGGATCGCTGCAGCGCTGGTTCGCGCCGGCGACGCGAGAGCACCGCGGCGAGCGAGCGGCGTTGATGATCGAGGAACTTCGTCGCGCCGACGACCGTAGTTATGCGTGGGCGTGCGAGGCTCTCGCCGCCTACGACGTCTCCCCCGACCTGCCGCGGATGGACATCCGTGCTCTCGCGCTGTGGGGCGAGCACGATCAGCTCGTCCCCGAGCGCAAGTCGGCCGAGCTCGCTCGAGGGCTGCCGCGCGGGGCTCTCCAGTGCGTTTCTGGTGCGGCACATGCTGCACCCCTCGAGCAGCCCACGACCGTCTCGGATCTTCTGGTCGACTTCTTCCTAGGCCCGTGAGCGTTGTCCGCGAGTGACGTCACGGTCGAATGTGGAAGACGGCACCGCCGTTACCGCCTGCGCCTCTGCGGGCATGTCCTGGTGCTCGAGGAGGCAACATGTAGAACGCGCCTGCTGACGAACTCAAGATGCCGGTGAAGACCTGTGTCCCCGATAGAAACGACGTTGACAGAGCTTATGCCCAGTACAGCTTTCCATGACCACATCGCTGTCGGCCGACGGCGACCAATGATGCACGTCGACGCAAGGAGCGGGCGCCGTGTCGGTTCGTGACAGATTGGCGGAGATCAGCGCGATCGGCCGAGACAACGTCCGCGGTGGCTACTCGCGTCACCTGCTGGAGCCGGCGGAGGTGGCGCTTCGCAGCTGGTTCGGAAGCTCAGCGGAGGCACTGGGTCTTTCCGTCGAGGTGGACGGGAACGGGAACCTGTGGGCGTGGTGGGGCGAGTCCCGACAGGGAGCCGTCGCGACAGGCAGTCACCTTGACTCCGTCCCCGGTGGAGGCGCGTTCGACGGACCTCTCGGTGTGGTAAGTGCACTCGAGGCGGTCGCGATCCTCAAGGCTGAAGGCTGGCGTCCCACGCGGCCGATTGCCGTCTGTGCATTCGCGGAGGAAGAAGGATCCCGCTTCGGCATGCCGTGCCTGGGCTCTCGACTGATGGTCGGTGAGATCGCGCCGGAGCACGCGCTCGCCCGGGTCGACCGCACTGGCGTCACCCTCGAAGAGGCCTGGCGGCAGGCGGGCCTGGAGGTCTCCACCATCGGCCCGGACCCCGACCGACTCGCCGGCATCGACATGTTCCTCGAACTTCATGTCGAGCAGGGCCTCGATCTGGAGGACCGTGACCTCCCCCTCGCAGTCGGTTCGGCGATCATGGCGCACGGCAGGTGGCGGCTCTCGATCGTCGGGGAGGGTAACCATGCCGGGACCACGCCGATGCAGGGACGCCGCGACCCGGTGGTCGCGCTCTCGTCGGCGGCCCTTGCGGTCCGCGAGATCGCCTTGGAGCGACCGGCCGCTCGTGGCACCATCGGCCGCATCTCGGTCACCCCGAACGGAACGAATGTCATCGCCTCGCGTGTTGACGCCTGGCTCGACATCCGGGCTCACTCGGACTCGGAGGTACGCGCGCAGTTGGACGCGACGGTTGCGCTCATCGAGAAGCGGGTCGGGGCCGAGGGCTGTGCTCTTCAGGTCCACGAGGAGTCGTTCTCGCCGTTGGTCCTTTTCGATGAGCCACTCACGGCGAGGATCGCCGGTCTTCTCGGCGGCGTGCCGGCGATACCGACAGGCGCCGGCCACGACGCAGGTGTCCTCTCCGCGTACGTCCCAGCCGCGATGATCTTCGTCCGGAATCCGACCGGCGTCTCGCACGCTCCGGAGGAGACCGCCCGCGAGGAGGACTGCGAGGCCGGAGCGCAAGGGCTTGCCGCCGTTCTCCGAGACCTCACCGGCGGGGCCTCCCGATGAGCGGCGAACGGCAGCGCTTCCACTGCCAGGTCGCGCTCGCGGAGGGACGCCTGGCCGAGAGGGTGCGGGTGGAGGCGGTGGACGGTGTGGTCGTCGAGGTCGCCGCAGGCGTGCCGCCGCAGCCCGGCGATGTCGTGCTCGGAACGGTCGTGCCGGGATTCGCGAACGCCCATTCCCATGCGTTTCATCGAGAGCTGCGCGGTCGTACGCACGCCAACGGAGGTGACTTCTGGCAGTGGCGGCACCGGATGTACGACGTCGCCAACCGACTCACACCGGACAGCTACCACGTCGTCGCGGAGCGGGTCTTCAAGGAGATGCGCGACGCCGGTTACACGGCAGTCGGTGAGTTTCACTACCTGCACCACCAGCCTGGCGGAACGCCGTACGGCGGTCACGAGATGGAGCTGGCGCTGGTGGCGGCGGCGACCTCCGCCGGCGTTCGGCTGGTACTTCTGGACACCTGCTACTTGTGGGGTGGCGTCAACGCGCCACTGGGCGTGGAGCAGCAGCGGTTCAGCGACGGAGACGCCCATCGCTGGTTGGACCGCTGGCATCGGCTGCGCGACGCGCTTTCAAAACAGGGTGGCGGACTCGTCACCCTGGGTGCCGCCATTCACTCGGTCCGAGCGGTATCGCGATCCGACCTCTCCGTGATCGCCGAGGGCCTCCCTCAGGACGTGCCACTGCATGCCCACGTGTCCGAGCAGCCCGCGGAGAACAAGGCCTGCCTCGAGGCGCACGGCCTGACTCCGGTCGGGCTGCTCGCGGATCACGGGCTGGTGTCGTCGCGGTTCTCCGCAGTTCACGCGACGCACCTGACCACTGGCGACATCGGCCTGCTCGGAGACGCCGGCGCGACGATCGTGATGTGTCCCACGACCGAAGCTGATCTCGGCGACGGGATCGGCCCTGCCCCCGAGATCCGGGGCGCGGGGGCACGCCTCGCCATCGGTTCGGACCAGCACGTGGTGATCGATCCGTTCGAGGAGCTCAGCCGTTTGGAGCTCGACCAGCGCTTGCGGCTACAGCGACGTGGGGTTTTCCCGCCGGACACGCTCTGGGCGGCGGGAACCGTCAGGGGGTACGAATCCCTTGGCCTGTCGCGGAATCCTGGACTTCCGCCGGGACTACGCGTGGGCGAGCACTGGGACGCGGTCGAGATCGACGCGACGTCGACGAGAGTCCGCGGTGCTGACCCGTGGCAGTTGCCACTCGTGGCGCGTGCCTGCGATGTGCGGGCAACCATCGTCGGCGGTCGGCTGACACGTCCCGGCCGCTAAGAGAGACCGTCGACAGGGCGTTGGCCGCCCGGGTAACCGTTCGCGGGCAGCAGACAGGCACGGGGCTTGTCGATCACGTGAGTTCTCTACGCTCCGTGACCGACAAGGACCCCTGTGCCTGCGCTGCCCTTCGCTGTTGGAACCCGGCTGGGTTCAGTTCGCCGCACCGCTGCCCGGCCGGGGCGAGTTCCGCCCCGGTCACCCGCTGGGCTGTCACCGACGTCGGATCCCCGGACCGGGTCGTGTTCGCGCACGTCATCGCGGCTTTGGCGCACGGCTCGTGCTACGAGCGGGTGGTGTCCGCCCAGTGCCCGGACGCCACGATCCGCCGTCGGACAGGTCACGGTCCACCTGCACCGCGGCTACGACAACAAGCCCAGCCGCAAGGCACCGGCCGACCACGGCCTCGACGCCAAGATCGTCAGACGAGGCGGGCGCGCCCCGATGCAGGCCAGCAACCGCTGGCCGGTCGAACGCACCCGCCGCCTCAGCCAATGCCTGCTGACGGTCTCTCCAAGGTCACCGAACCGCGAGCCACTGCCGAACCCCTAGCCCGTCGAGGGCGGCCGACGGTCGCCAGACGTCGAACCTGCTGATCCCACGGCCACCGGTGAGGGCGATCACGACGGCGGCCGTCGGGAACTCCAGCCCCGGGAACCGGCAGGGCAGGAGTTCAGCCGGGTCGGGGTCGTCGGCCTTGACCATGAGGTTGACGGCACGGCACGGCGCCGCCAGCCGGACCAGCGTCGTCTCGGAGTCGCCGGCGAACGAGAACGGCGTGGCAGCGGCGATGCGGTGGGTCTCACCATCCACCCGCAGCTCGACGGGGCTGTCAATCGGAACGAAGGTGCGTGTGATCCCCGGCAGGCGTGAGAACGGGCCTGGTCCGGTCAGGTCGGCGATGCTCAGTCGCCAGGGCGGCCGGCCGGTGGCCAGCCTCCGGCTCTCGTGGTAGGACACCACTTCGCGGGTCACACCTGCACCCGTCGCCCAAGGAGTCGGCCGAAGCTGGCAGAACCGGCGCAGCGGTGCCGGCACCCCTCCGTCACCAGGTGGCCCGCTCGTTGGGGCGGCGCCGGTCCCCTGGCCGAGAGCCCCGCGAACGCGACTGGCTCCGTGAGGCAGCGCCGGCTTCCGCGTCACCGATTCGTCCCGGGCGCGGTATGGTCTTGCGTCGCGGCGCCACTCTCGAGCTCTCCTAGGATCGTGAGGAGGAGAGCCGCCGTCGTCTCGGGGTCACTGATGTTGGGTGAGTGCCTCGCATCGATCCCGTAGACCTTGCAGCTGGGGGCATGCTCGGCGATCCTGTGCGCCCAGTCCGGCTCGACGAGGTCGTCCTGTCGTCCGCTCACCAGCGCTAGTGGCGTCCGGACCGTTCGGAGGCTCCGCGGGTAGTCGTCGTAACGCTTCGGCGCGCCCTCGAACGGGGTGGCGAGTCCGGCGGCAGCGACGGCTCGGTAGTGACCTGGGTTGCACGCGTCACGTAGCCGAACCTCGACGTGGTCGTCGATCGCCGGGAAATGACCGGTGAGCAGGCGCACGACCCGCAGCATGTCCGCGTGGGAGCCGTCGAAGTGCGACAGCGCGGCCAGCCCCTCCTTGGTGCGGTACGGGCCACCCGTTCCTGAGATCGACACGGCCGTGCTGACGCGCCATGAGAACCAGGGCAGGGTCGCTGCCCGCAGCGCCATGGCGCCGCCGAAGGAGTTGCCGACGAGGTGGGCGGGGTGGTCTTCCAGATTGAGCGCGTCGAGCAGCGCCGCTACCTGGCGGAGTCGGAACTCGTACGGCGCCACGTCGAGCTGCACCATCTTGCTGGAGGCGCCGTAGCCGTAGAGGTCTGGTGCGATCACCCGGTAGCGCTCCGCCAGGGTGGGGATCACGTTGATCCAGCTGGCCTCGGCCGAACCACCCCATGCCCCGTCGTGCAGCAGCACCAGAGGGTGTGCGGACGGGGATCCTGCCGACAGGAAGTTCGTCACAAGCCCGCCGACGTTGATCTGGTCTCGTTTGATTGCCGACATGTCGGTGTCTCCTGTGGGGGGATGCGTAGTGCCAGGGGTCATCAGGGATCTGGTGGTCTAGTCGAGGAACTCGTGGTCCGACTCGATGACCGACTCGGTGGTCTTCCAGTACTCCACATTGGTGTACGGCCAGATCTGGGACACCCGTCCGTGCCGGTTCTGATACCAGGTGCTCACATACGGCTGGCCCCAGGCCATCCTCCGGTTGCCCTGGTCGACCCACGCGACGAAGCGGTCAAGCGCCTCCCTGCGTACGTCGATCGCGGCCGCCCCCCGGCGAAGCACCTCGTGAATCGCCTTGAGTGAGTACTCGACGGCGCGCTCCAGCATGAAGTGCAAGCTGCCCGCGACAACTCCACCCACGTTGGGGCCGTAGATCAGAAAGAAGTTGGGGAAACCCGGGACCATGACGCCGTTGTGGGCGCGTGCGTCACCGTCCCAGAACTCGTGGATCTCCACACCGTCTCGTCCCAGGACCTCGACCTCGTCGAGATAGTCGGACGGCTTGAAGCCGGTCGCGTACACGATGACGTCCACCTCGTGCAGGAGACCGTCGTTGTCGACGATCCCGTCCTCGGTGAACCGCTCGATCCCGGAGGTCACGAGCGTCGTCTTCTCGGAGAGCAGCGCAGAGGCCCACACCTCGTTGTCCCGCAGCATGCGCTTCGCGCCGGGCGGGTACGTGGGGACGATGTGCTGGAGGAGTTCCGGGGCGTCCTGGAACTGGGCCTCGAGTCGGGCGACGAGGTACTCCCGCAGCTCCTGGTTCTTGGCCGAGACGCTGAGCGGCGCACCGGGCCAGTCCTCTTCCGCTGTGACGGTATGGGTCCGTCCGGGGATGCCCGTGAGGATCACCCAGAGGCGGTACCACTGCGCGTAGTGCGGCACCTTCCGCACGAGCCAGCTGAACGCGTCCGTCACGGGGTGGTGATAGTTCGGCGCCGGCAGCATCCACGGCGCACTGCGCTGGAAGACGGTGAGGGCATCCACATCCCCGACGATGGCGGGCACGATCTGGTAGGCGCTCGCGCCGGTGCCGATGACGGCAACCCGCTTGCCTTTCAGGTCGGTTGCGTGATCCCACTCCTGCGAGTGCATCGTCGTTCCGCGGAACAGGCTCTGGCCCTCGAACTCCGGGATGTTCGGCCTGTCGAGCTGGCCCAGCGCGCTGACCACCGCCGAGAACCGGCGGACCTGCTCGCCGCCGTTCGGTCCGCGGGTGGTCGCCTCCCAGAACCTGCCGTCGTCGTCCCAGCGCAGGCGAAGGAGTCTGGTCGAGAACTCGATCCTGTCGGTGATTCGGGCCCGCTCGGCCACGTCACGGAGGTAGTCGAGGATCTCGCCGCCCTGCGCGAACTGGTGCGGCCAGTCGCCGCGCTGGGCGAACGAGTAGGAGTATCCGAAGGTGGGAGTGTCGAGACGGACCCCGGGATAGGTGTTCTTCGCCCACGTACCTCCCACGGACGTGTTGGCCTCGATCAGGGTGAACGGCACTTCCGCTTGGGCGAACCGGTGAGCGGCGGCGATCCCCGCGACACCCGCGCCGATGATGAGGGTGGGGAACGGTCGCCCCTTCGCGACCTCCTCGAACTTCCAGGACGGCCGGCCGCCCTTGTCGGTTGCGAGGTCGAGCTCATGGGTCAGCATCCGATACCACTGCTCTCGGCCGCCGCTGAGGTAGTGGAGGATCTCTCGAACTGTCTCGTCGGGCAGCACGTCGACCGTGGTGATCCCCTTGTCGCGCAGGACGGTCAGCGCAGAGAGGGCGACGGCGACAGCCTTCTCCTTCTGATCCTCCGACATCCCCCCGTGCGGGTGCGGCTGGGTGTCCATCGGCGTCAGCGGCGGTTGGAGGTCCGCGTGCAGGATCGACGTGTCGCCGAGAGCTGCCGCAAGCGCAGCGAGCAGGACGGGCAGCTCCGAGCCGGCCGACACGTGCTTGAGGAAGTCGTCGTCCTCGACGATGGTTTCGGACCGAGAGACCTGGTAGAGGTCGTCGAACCGATGCATCTCGTCGGCATCAGGTTCGCGAGTCGGTGTCATTCGGGTTGCTACCTCCTTCTGGCGAGACGGACGTCCGTGCGGGATGCGCAGTGTCGGAGCTGGCCGTTTCTCGCCCGCATAATACTATGCTAGCGGCGGCATCTCGCATAGAGTTGTGCCGGGCCGGGTGGACGGCCGGCCGCGACGCCGGCCGCACCGTGGCCGATGCGGTTCCGCCCCCAACGAGAGCGAGGAAGATCAAGTGAGCGTTTCGGCTGACGTCGTCAAGGCATGGCTGGAGGAGTTCGGGCGGGTGTGGCGCGAAGGCGACGTGGAGGGGGCGGCGGCCATCATGACCGAGGACGCCAGCTACCGGAACAGTCCCTTCCTGGAGCAGCCGTTCGTCGGTCACGACGCCATCGCGGGGTTTTGGGAGTCCGCGCTCGTTGGCGTCTCTGATGTCGACTTCCGCTACGGGACGCCGGTGATCGAGGGAGACCGGGTGGGCGTCGAATGGTGGGCCACCCTCCGCTCGGGCGGGGAGGACTACACCCTGGCGGGCAACTTCCTGCTGACCTTCGCCGGGAACAGGGTTGCGGACCTGCGCGAGTCGTTCGTCAAGCAGAAGGGTGCTCTTCAGCCTCACGCCGGCTGGGGTCTCTGAGTCTCCGCCGTTGACGATCGTTGAGCGCCGCGTTGATCCAGACTGTGAGGGAACATGGGTACCGAGGTAGAGAACCGCGCTGACGTGCTGATCGTCGGGGCGGGGGTGATCGGCGCCAGTGCCGCCTTCGCGCTGGCGAAGGCGGGCCACGACGTGCTCGTGGTCGACCGCAACAGCGGGGTCGGAGACGGTTCGACCGGATCGTCGGCAGGCATCATCCGCGTCCACGCGAGCGACGCGCAGAGCTCAGCGCTCGCTGCCGACGCCCTGGCGGTGTGGAACAACTGGCGTGACTTCCTCGGTGCCGACAGCACCGAGGAGGTCGCGCGTTTCGTGCGGTGTGGCTCGCTGATCCTTGATGCTGGGACCGGGTTCGTCGACCGAGCCGCAGCGGCGATGAGGGCCGCCGAGGTCTCGTTCGAGGAGTGGTCGCTGGACGAGATGAGTGGCCACTTCCCGTACTTCGACTTCCACCGGTTCGGACCGCCCCGGCCCGTGGACGACGACGAGTTCTGGTCGGAGCCGACAGAGTTGCTGCCTGGCGCTCTCTACACCGCCCAGTCGGGGTACGTCGGTGACCCGACCCTCGCGGCAGTCAATCTGATGCACGCGGCCCAGAGGGAAGGTGCCCGCTTGCGGCGATCGGCCCCTGTCGTGCGGATCGATCTCGAGGGTGCCCGCGCCGTGGGAGCGACCCTGGCCGATGGGAGCAGGTTGCGGGCGGAGGCGGTTCTCGTCGCTGCCGGACCCCACACCGATTCACTCGTCACGGCAATCGGCGGAACCTCCGACTTTCGGGTCCGAACCCGGCGGATCCGGGAGGAACTGGTCCACGTGCCGGCGCCTGCTGGGCTGGACCTCGCGCTTCAAGGGGTACACCTCGTGGACGGCGACCTCAACATCAACTTTCGTCCAGAGCTAGGCAACGCGTTCCTCGGTGGCAGTAACGGTGATCTCGTCGAGGAGCAGACAGTCATCGAGGACCCCGATGAGTTCAACCCGCTGGTGACGGCCGACGTCTGGGAACGCACGACTCTGCGGCTGGCTCGGCGCATCCCGGCACTGGGCGTCCCGCGTGCTCGAACAGGCGTCGTCGGGCTGTACGACGCGGCGGAGGACTGGCTGCCGATCTACGACCGGACGTGCTTCGACGGGCTGTTCGTCGCGATGGCGACCTCAGGTACACAGTTCAAGACGGCGCCGATCGTGGGTGAGCTACTTCGCCATGTCATCGAGACCGAGCTGGACGGCCGCGACCACACCGCGGAACCGTTCCTCGCCCCGACCAGCGGGCGCAGCTATTCGACTGCGCAGTTCTCCCGGCTGCGTGATCCGCGCAAGGGCCAGCTTCGGGGATGAGGGGCCTGCAGACATGTGGGATAACCAGAGGCACCAGGACGTGAACGAGCCACAGGAAGCCGTCGTCATCGACGGCATCTCAGAGTTGACCACGAACGACGAGGCCAATGGCGGGCGGGTAGCCGATGCGGCGCTGGTCGTCGAAGGAGATCGGATCGCGTGGGTCGGGCCATCTCGTGCGGCGCCCCCCGCCGACCGGAGGGTGGACCTGGCCGGACGAGCTGTGCTCCCGGGTTGGGTCGATTCCCACACCCACCTGGTCTTCGCCGGGGACCGCACTGCGGAGTTCGAGGCGCGGATGGCCGGTGAGCCTTACACGGCGGGCGGTATCAACGTGACGGTCCAGGCCACGCGGGCGGCGAGCGACGCGGATCTCGAAGGAAATGTCGAGCGGCTGGTAGCTGAGGCGCGCCGTGGCGGGACGACGACGATCGAGACGAAGACCGGGTACGGCCTGACAGTGACCGACGAGGTACGGGCAGCTCGCCTGGCCGGTCGGCACGCGGACGCGGTGACGTTCCTCGGCGCACACGTCGTGCCTGCAGGCGCCGACCCGGACGAGTACGTCGCGCTCGTCGCTGGTCCGATGCTCGACGCCATCGCTCCCTTCGTGACCGCGGTGGACGTCTTCTGCGAGGTCGGCGCCTTCGACGAGGCGGCGACGCGCAGGATCCTCGACGTAGCCAGGGCGCGGGGGATGGCGCGTCGCCTGCACGGCAACCAGCTCGGGCACGGGCCAGGGGCGCAGCTCGCTGTCGAGTACGGCGCCCTCAGCGTGGATCACCTCGGCTTCCTGACCGACGACGATGTCGTGGCCCTGGCCTCCTCCTGGGCGGGCGCGAGGCGAGGTACGGTCGCGACGGTTCTTCCGGCCTGCGACCTCTCCACTCGAATGCCGCTCGCGCCTGCCCGGCGTCTCCTGGACGCCGGCGCGGTCGTCGCGATCGCCTCGAACTGCAACCCCGGGACGTCCTTCACCACCTCCATGGCGTTCTCCGTCGCCACCGCCGTGCTGCAGATGGGTCTCACCGTGCAGGAGGCGGTCCGCGCGGCGACGCTGGGAGGGGCGATCGCGTTGGGAATGGACGAGGAGGGATGGCTCGATCCCCGCGGCGCGGCGCAGCCGGCCGTCGGGGTGATTGGTCCTGGCCGGCGGGCGGATTTTCAGGTGCTGGACGCCCCCTCGGTCACCCACCTTGCCTACCGTCCCGGGGTCCCGCTCACGAGCGCCGTGTGGCGGGCCGGCATCCGCCAAGTCTGACTTACGTCCGCCGAGACACTTCTGCCTTTCGCCTGCGGCCCGTCGCCGTGGCGGGGGACACCCCGAGAATTCATTCCCCTCACTCTGACTATCTGGAGACATCATGAGTTCATCTATCGTCGGCCGGACGGTTCTCATCACCGGCGCGGCCGAACGTGCGGGCCGCGTGTTCGCGCGCAGGTTCGGAGCGGCCGGGGCGGCCGTGGTGGTGAACCACTGGAAGCAGGCGGAGCTCGCCGAGAAGACCGTCAAGCTCATCCGCTCCGAGGGCGGCGAGGCGATCGCCGTGGAGGCGGACGTGTCGAACACCGCGGACGCCCGCCGGCTCGTGGACCAGGCGGCGGCCTGGCGCGGCGATCTCTCCGTGCTGATCCATAATGCGAGCTCCCTTCGCGCGAAGGAGTTCGAAGATGTGACCGAGGACGACTTCGACGCCTCATTCGGGGTCAACATCCGGGGACCGTTCTTCCTCAGCCAAGCCGCGGCGACGGTCATGAAGGCGCAGGGGCACGGCAGGATCATCGCGCTGGTGGGGAACTCGACCAACGAGGCATGGCCGAACCTCATTCCGCATGGCCTGTCCAAGACGGCCCTGATTCGGCTCATGGAGCAGCTCGCCGTCGCGCTGTCTCCGACGGTGCAGTGCAACGCGGTGGCACCGACGCAGTTCTTCCGTTCGGACGACGGCACCAATGACGCGCTGCGTCGTTATCGCGGCGAACCGCTCGTCGATGGCGACACCTACCGTGTCGGGACGCGGTACGAGTTCCGCAACGGGGACGCGGACGATGTCGCGGAGACGCTGCTCTTCCTCTCGACGTGCTCGCCCTACCTGAATGGCACGGTCATCCGCCTCGATGGCGGGAAGGCGCTCTACTAGCGGTCTCTCCCGACCAGCAAGAGGTGAATCCATTCGCGACGCCGGCGTCGACCTCTACGAAGTCCGGGCGTTCGCGCGGGGGACAACGGCATCCTGCCGTGACCGTCCCGTGGCCCGGGATCGCACCGGTCGCCCGTCGGCCACGGCAGGGTCTCGCGGCTCGCCGTCGCCCGGCGCTCCCTTGGCTGCCCGGACAGGGTGGACCCGGTGGAAACGAGAGAAGGAGGGTATCGATGCTCATCGGCATCCCGAGCGAGTCGAAACAGGGCGCCTTGGTTGCGGCGACCGCCAAGACCGTTTCCCAACTGACCAACCTCGGCTACGACGTGATCGTCGAGTCGGGCGCCGGCGACCTCGCCGACCAGCCCGACAGCGCGTTCACCGCCGCTGGTGTCCGGGTCGGTACGACGGAGGAGGTGTGGGCCGCCGACGTCGTCGTGAAGGTCAACGCCCCCACCCACGAGGAGATCGGCCGGCTCCGGCAGGGCGCCACGATCATCTCGATGATGGCGCCGGGCCGTAGCCCCGAGCTGCTGGAGGAGCTGCAAGCGCAGGGCGTGACCGCGCTCGCGATGGACGCGGTGCCGCGGATCTCGCGCGCGCAGCCGATGGACGTGCTGTCCTCGATGGCGAACGTCGCGGGCTACCGCGCCGTGGTCGAGGCCGCGCACGAGTTCGGCCGGATGTTCACCGGCCAGGTGACCGCCGCAGGCAAGATCCCTCCGGCCCGGGTGTTCGTGGTGGGCGCCGGTGTCGCGGGTCTGGCCGCGATCGGTGCCGCCTCGGCGATGGGTGCGGTTGTGCGCGCGTTCGACGTGCGTCCCGAGGTGGCCGAGCAGGTCGAGTCGATGGGCGCGCAGTTTGTTGAGCTGGACCGGTCCGTGTTCAAGGCGGAGAAGTCTTCCGACGGCTATGCCAGGGAGATGACCGAGGAGCAGCAGGCCGCGACTGCCGCGATGTACGACGAGGAGGCGCGCGGCGCCGACATCGTCATCACCACCGCGCTGATACCCGGACGCCCAGCGCCGCGCCTGCTCACCGCCGAGACCGTGGCCGGCATGAAGAACGGCTCCGTGATCGTCGACATGGCCGCGGCCAACGGTGGAAACGTCGCGGGCACCGTGGCGGATCAGAAGGTCGTCACCCAGAACGGCGTGACGATCCTGGGTTACACCGACCTCGCCGGCCGCCTGGCCGCGCAGACGTCGCAGCTGTACGGCACCAACGTCGTCAACCTGCTCAAGCTGCTGACCCCGGAGAAGGACGGCAACCTGACGTTGAACTTCGACGACGTCGTCCAGCGTGGCATCACCGTCGTCAAGGATGGCGAGTCCACCTGGCCGCCGCCGGCCGTGCAGGTCTCGGCCATCCCCGCGGCCGCGACTCCCACGGTTGCTGCTCCGGTCAAGGAGGAGAAGGCGCGGCTGTCCGCAGGTGCGAAGGTCGGCCTGGTGTTGGGCGGCATCGCCCTGTTCTGGCTGGTCAACGCGACCGCGCCGGACCCGATCCCGCGGCACTTCACGACGCTGATGCTCTCGATCGTGATCGGTTATTACGTCATCGGCAAGGTGGCGCACGCGCTGCACACGCCGCTGATGTCGGTCACCAACGCCATCTCCGGCGTGGTCGTGGTCGGCGCGCTGATCCAGGTCGCGTCGGAGGACACCACCGTACGGATCCTTTCGGCCGCGGCGACCCTGCTTGCCTCGATCAACATCTTCGGTGGCTTCGCGGTCACGCGGCGCATGCTCGGCATGTTCAACAAGGGGGTCTGAGCGATGGACATCAACTCGACCACTGGCGCGGTGTACATCGTTGCCTCGCTGTTGTTCATCCTCTCGCTCGGGGGCCTGTCGAAGCACGAGTCCGCCAAGAACGGCCTGACCTACGGGATCGTCGGCATGGCGATGGCGCTCGTCGCGACCGTTGCCCTGGTCATCGACGTCACCACCGACCTCGACGGCGGCATGGTCTCGATCCTACTCATGCTGGCCGCGATCACGGTCGGTGCCGTGATCGGCCTGTGGCGGGCCAGGATCGTCGAGATGACCGGAATGCCCGAGCTCATCGCGCTGCTGCACAGCTTCGTCGGTCTCGCCGCCGTCGCGATCGGGTGGAACGGCCACCTCGAGGGCTCGCACTACGCTCTGGACAGCCTCAACAACATCCACGAGGCCGAGGTCTCGATCGGTATCTTCATCGGCGCGGTCACCTTCACCGGCTCGATCGTCGCCAACCTGAAGCTCTCGGCGAAGATGAAGTCCGCCCCGCTCATGCTGCCGGGCAAGAACTTCATCAACGTCGGTTCGCTGGTCCTCTTCACGATTCTCACAATCGTCTACGCCGTCATTGACGCCGGCGGCACCGGACAGGATGTCGTCCTCGTCGTGCTGACGGTGCTCGCTCTGGCCCTGGGCTGGCACCTGGTCGCCTCCATCGGTGGCGGCGACATGCCGGTCGTGGTCTCGATGCTCAACAGCTACTCGGGTTGGGCCGCGGCCGCCTCGGGGTTCCTGCTCAGCAACGACTTGCTGATTGTGACCGGTGCGCTGGTCGGCTCATCCGGTGCCTACCTCTCCTACATCATGTGCAAGGCGATGAACCGCTCCTTCATCTCCGTCATCGCCGGTGGCTTCGGCGTCGAGTCCGGCCCCGGGGGCGACAAGGACTACGGCGAGCACCGCGAGATCCAGGCCGACGCCGTCGCCGAGCTCCTGGCCGGCGCGTCCTCGGTCGTCATCACCCCCGGCTACGGCATGGCGGTGGCGCAGGCGCAGTACCCCGTTGCCGACCTGACCGCGAAGCTTCGGGCCAGGGGCGTCAACGTAAGGTTCGGCATCCACCCCGTGGCGGGCCGCCTTCCCGGCCACATGAACGTGCTGCTGGCCGAGGCCAAGGTGCCCTACGACATTGTGCTCGAGATGGACGAGATCAACGACGACTTCGACGCCACCGACGTGGTCCTGGTCATCGGTGCCAACGACACGGTCAACCCGGCCGCGTCGGAAGACCCGTCCTCGCCGATCGCCGGCATGCCGGTCTTGAAGGTCTGGAACGCCCACGACGTGATTGTCTTCAAGCGGTCGATGGCTACAGGCTACGCCGGCGTGCAGAACCCGTTGTTCTTCCGCGACAACAGCCAGATGCTCTTTGGCGACGCCAAGGAGCGGGTCGAGGACATCGTCCGAGCCCTGGACCGTGTTTCAGCAGTTCGCGGGGCAGACATCTACCGTCCGGCGCTGGCCTGATCCATCGGGTATCAGGGCCGAAGAAAGCTCATTCAACTGAGCCGTGTGTCGCGTCGCGGCCCGGCGTGGCGAACAACGTAGAGAGGATGTCGAAGCGCGATGAATATCGTCGTACTCGTCAAGCAGGTGCCTGATTCGGGCGCGGACCGCAACCTGCGTCCTGAC